>JANMFT010000163.1:0-5117 GCA_031374255.1 Limoniibacter sp.
TGTTTCCTGCCACTGGTATTTTGGCTCGAAGGAAGGTTCTGCAAAAGTTGAAGCCGCCTCAGCGGGTAACCTTAAAGCAACGTGGGTCAACCACGGCAAAACCCGCGATTGGTATGATGTTGCGCAAGGGCAGGGTGAAGAGTTCTTGTTTCACGCTGTGCGCATAAAAAATATCTGGACACCGTTCGGCGTGACGCCCGGTTCGTCCGGCGGAGCCTATTAATGCTGGCGCAAGAGTTGATCCGCATCAAACGTGACGGCGGCGACTTGGCGGCTGGCGATATCGCCGATTTTGTCAAAGGCCTCACCGAAGGCAGCGTCAGTGAAGCGCAGGTTTCGGCAATGGCCATGGCGGTGTTTTTCCGCGGGCTGAAACGTGATGAAACCGTGGCGCTCACATTAGCCATGCGGGATTCAGGCACAGTGCTGAAATGGCCGGAGCTTGACAGGCCTATCACTGATAAACACTCCACCGGCGGTGTTGGCGACAATGTATCACTGATGCTTGCGCCGATTGTGGCGGCCTGCGGTGGCGCGGTGCCAATGATTTCGGGCAGGGCGCTTGGCCATACCGGCGGCACGCTCGATAAAATGGACGCCATTCCTGGCTATGTAACACAGCCAAGTGAGGCTCTGTTTCGAAAGGTCACCAAAAATATCGGCTGCGCGATCATTGGCCAGACCGCTGATTTAGCCCCCGCTGATAAGCGGTTTTATGCCATTCGCGATGTGACAGCGACGGTGGAATCCATCCCACTGATTACAGCTTCCATCCTGTCCAAGAAACTCGCTGCCGGTCTGCAAAGCCTTGTTTTAGATTTGAAGGCAGGTAATGGCGCGTTTATGGCCAGTCTGAATGATGCGCGTGTGCTGGCGAAAAGCCTTGTAGACGTTGCCAATGGTGCAGGTCTGAAAACCACGGCATTGATTACAGATATGAATGAGCCTTTGGCCAGCGCCGCCGGAAACGGCCTTGAAGTCATCAATGCAATTGAATTTTTGACCGGCGTTTCAACAGATGCCCGGCTGAAACAAGTGACGCTGTCCTTGGCGGCAGAAATGCTGGTCTCATCCGGTCTTGCAACCAGTGCCGCAGACGGTTTTGCCAAGGCTGAAACTGCGCTGAATTCAGGTAAAGCCGCTGAGATTTTCGGCCAAATGGTTGCTGCCTTGGGCGGGCCGAAAGATTTGGTTTCCAATCCCGCTAAATATATCGCTGCTGCACCGTTGGTGCGCGATGTGGCAGCCATTAACTCCGGTTTTATCGCGTCCTGCAACACGCGTGCGATCGGCGTTGCGGTTTTGGATTTGGGCGGTGGCCGTCGCAAGACCGATGATAGAATTGATCACCGTGTCGGCTTTGACCGGCTGGTGCCAGTCGGCACAAAAATTACCAAAGGCGATGTCATCGGGCGGGTTCATGCGGTAACGGAAACCGGTCTACAGACGGCCTCTAAAGCGCTACAGGCAGCCTATATGATAACGGGGACCGTCCCGCCAGAACGTACGACTATTGTTGAAAAAATATAATATTATTGCTTCATTATAAGAGTTTGGTTTTCTACCGCAAACTTATTGAGCTGCTTCAAAAAACTCATGCCGATGAGGACGCCATCAAGTGCGTTATCCTCCATGACCACCGCTTGGACATCAAATACGCGAATTTTGCCGATAGCAACATCCCGTATGATTACCGGGGCAGCCGCAGCTTGGCCATTAGCCGTCGCAATTTTATACTTCATGTCTTTGGCTGCGATTTTGATGCCTATACGCGCTGCCGTTGAACGGTTGATGGCAATATAAGTCGCGCCTGTGTCGATCAAAGCCTGTACTTTCCGGCCATTCAATTTGAAATCTGCTTGGAAATGGCCACCATTACCCATCGGTATAGCAACAGCCGCCCCGATTAAGGCCGGAACCTTTTTTACGGTTTCTTGCGGCTGAACCGCAACAGCTGTTTGTTCGGGTTGCGCCGGTTGGTTCAAATTTTCACTGAGTTTTGTAGTGTTCAAATAGAACATCGGCACACCAAAGGCGATGCCGACGACCATACCGACAAAGATTGCATTTTTGATCATGCGCAGGATCTAGCAACTGGATCATTGCCACCTGCTTAACGGCTGCTGCCAAGCCAGTTTCTTGGTTAAAAATTACTTTGTACCGTACATTCTATCACCAGCATCCCCTAATCCCGGCACGATGTAACCCTTTTCGTTCAAATGGCTGTCGAGTGAAGCCGTTATGATAGGCACATCGGGGTGGGCGGCGGTGAAGGTTTTGACACCTTCGGGTGCAGCCAAAAGACATACGAAACGGATGTCATTTGCGCCGCGTTCCTTAAGCAGGTCGATGGCTGCAATAGCCGAATTGCCGGTAGCAAGCATTGGGTCAACGACAATGATTTTGCGGTCAGATAGCCCTTCCGGCGCTTTGAAATAATATTCAATGGCTTCAAGCGTCTCGTGGTCGCGATAAAGGCCGATATGGGCAACGCGGGCGGCTGGAACGAGGTCAAGCATTCCATCAAGGAGGCCGTTTCCTGCGCGCAGTACTGAAGCGATCACCAGCTTTTTACCTTCAAGACGCGGCGCCATGGTCTTCGTCAGGGGCGTTTCAATTTCCACCATTTCAACCGGTAAATTGCGCGTTGCCTCATAGCATAGCAAATGGGCTATCTCACGCAGCAAGCGCCTGAAACTCGCCGTCGAGGTTTCCTTATCGCGCATGATGGAAAGCTTATGGGCAACAAGCGGGTGGTCGACGACGGTGAGATTATCCATAGCAAGCTCCTTAATTTGTTCACTCTTAGACTTGCAATGCCACTTGCGAAACCCGCCTACATGACGTTAGCCACAGGATGCTCATCAATAATTTTGAAAAGCTTTAGCTGTGTTTCCTCATCGACAAAAGCCGCTTCAATTGCGGTTCGGGTATCAGCCAAGAGTTCGGCCTCACTCATGCCGAAATGCTCCCGCGCAATATCATATTCGCGCCCCAGCGACGTCCAGAAATAAGGTGGGTCATCAGAGTTAAGCGTTACTTTCACGCCTGCTTTACGCAGTTTTGGATATGCGTGTTCAGGGAAAGACGGGAATACCCCGAGTGCAATGTTTGAGCCGGGGCAGCATTCCAAAACCACCTGTTCATCAGCCAAACGTTTGACCAGATTGTCATCGTAAACGGCACGAACGCCATGACCTATACGTTCAGGTTTTAGATAATCCAGCGCGGCCGTCACTTCTTCGGGCCCGCGCCATTCACCGGCGTGAACCGTGATATGCAATCCGCCGTCGCGCGCTATTTCAAAGGCGCGGACAAAATCTTTCGGATGGTGGATGCGCTCTTCACCTGCCATGCCAAACCCTGTCACGAAATGAGATTTATGTTTTACCGCAAAATGCGCCGCCGCTTCCACCGCATCAGGGCCGGCGTGGCGAATGCCAGTCATGATCAAGCGGGCCTCTATATTGTGTTTTAGTTTTGCACGTATGAGGCCCTCAACCGCACCTTCGATGTAAGCTTCCGGCGCAAGATCAGGGTTAAATGGCGGCACGGGCGACACAAAAAATTCGCCGTAAATTGCGCCCTGTGCGGCAATAGAACCAAGATATGTTTCGGCTAAAAGAGCGTAATCTTCGCTGGTGCGAAAAAGGCTGGCAGCTACTTCATAGCACTTTAAAAAGTCTGCAAAATCTTTCCAAATATATGAGCCGCTGCAGATGATGTGAGATATATCGACGTTGTATTTCCGCGCTTGGGCAAGGACCAACTCAGGAAACGCTGCGCCTTCAATGTGGCAGTGTAATTCGGCCAGTGGCAATTTCACCATAATATAATTTTCCAAAACATAAATTTTAAACGTGCGCGGCCACACGCCGCGTAGATGCAACATAGCCAGTGAGCGCAGCTTGCGCTAATGCACAATGGTATTAAGTCCGGGCATAAGTCGGACTGGAGTGATTTAGATGACAGAAGAACGTGTCAGTCGCAGCGAAGATATGGCGCAGTCATTTGGTTTTGAGGCAGTCGCGGCCGATGCCAAACAAGACAAGGTGAATCAGGTTTTTCATTCGGTCGCTAAACGTTACGACGTGATGAATGATTTGATGTCGGCCGGCATGCACCGCGCGTGGAAATCGGCATTGGTGGCTTCGCTCAACCCGCCAAAAGCACGTGAATTCAAGGTGCTGGATGTTGCCGGGGGCACAGGCGATATTGCGTTTCGTATCTTAAACGCCGCGCCACATGCGCACACAACAGTGCTCGACATTAACGGCTCCATGCTGGATGTCGGCCGCGACCGTGCTATCAAAGCCAAGTATGATGACCGCTGTGATTTCGTCGAAGCCAATGCTGAAAATCTACCTTTTGCCGATGCCACGTTTGACGCTTACACCATTGCTTTTGGCATTCGCAATGTGCCGCAAATTGCGGTTGCGCTTAAGGAAGCCAGACGCGTTTTGAAACGTGGCGGACGATTTTTGTGTCTTGAATTTTCCGAGGTCACTATCCCCGGACTAGACAGGTTTTATGACGCTTGGTCATTCAACGCCATTCCTCGTATCGGAAAGGCTGTTACCGGTGATGCCGATAGCTATCAATATTTGGTTGAATCGATCCGTAAGTTCCCCAAGCAAGAAGCGTTTGCGGGCATGATCCGCGATGCAGGTTTCAGCCGCGTGACTTATCGTAATTATACTGGCGGCGTTGCTTGCTTGCATTCCGGATGGGCGATCTAACAACCCATGTCCAAACCCGCCACATTTTACCGCCTGCTGCGCGCCAATTTTGTGCTGGCCCGTGAAGGCGTGTTTGCCGCGCTGCCGGGCGAAGCGCTGGAAGGATTTCCTAAATTTCTTTGGAATGCGGCGCGGCTGATTGCCAAACGCCGCACCAAAGGCATGGCGCGCACCGACCGTATCGCCAGAGCCATCGCACGGCTTGGGCCGTCTTACGCCAAACTCGGCCAATTTCTGGCAACGCGGGCCGATGTTATCGGGCCGGATATGGCGCGTGATCTGGCAGGCCTGCTCGACAAGATGGACAGCTTTCCGACGCCGCTCGCCAAAGCTGCCATTGCAGAATCTTTGGGCGGGCCGGTTGAGCAATTCTTTGTC
>JANMFT010000164.1:0-19877 GCA_031374255.1 Limoniibacter sp.
CAGCCGCTGATTGTCGGCAAGCGCGATGAGCGCGGCGACTGGTTGTTCCCTGTCAAAGGCTCGCTTGACCCCAATAATATCGCGATTGCGATTGGCGAACGCGTGCTGAAATATATCGGTGGATCGGAAGAGATTTCTGCACGCGTTCACCGCTTGAAACAATATCAAGCGCAACTGGCTGATACGGTAAGTGTGGCTGCCCGTACGCCATATTTTTGTTCGGGTTGTCCGCACAACTCATCAACCAAAGTGCCGGAGGGTTCGCGCGCTGCGGCCGGTATCGGCTGCCATTTCATGGCGCTGTGGATGGACCGCGACACCCATGGTTTCACGCAAATGGGCGGCGAGGGCGCGCAGTGGGTCGGCGAAGCTCCTTTTACGGAAACTGGCCATATTTTCCAGAATTTGGGCGACGGCACGTATAACCATTCGGGTAGTTTGGCCATCCGGTTTGCGCTGTCGTCAAACGCAAACATCACTTACAAAATTCTCTATAATGACGCCGTTGCAATGACTGGCGGCCAGCCCCACGAAGGCGCGCTTAAAGTCGATGAGATAGCACGTCAGGTGCGCGCCGAAGGCGTTGAGCGTA
Source organism: Limoniibacter sp. (assembly GCA_031374255.1). Taxonomy (GTDB): domain Bacteria; phylum Pseudomonadota; class Alphaproteobacteria; order Rhizobiales; family Rhizobiaceae; genus JALOTE01. The sequence continues at coordinate 593 of JANMFT010000164.1, forward strand.
TTGCGGTTGTGACGGATGACATTGATAAATATTCCGGGGTGGCGGAATTCCCGGCTCATACCACGGTGCATAGCCGCGATGATTTGGAGCAAGTGCAGCTTGAACTCCGCGACTTAAAAGGCGTCAGCGTTCTGATTTTCGATCAAACTTGCGCGGCGGAAAAACGCCGCCGCCGTAAACGTGGAACTTACCCTGACCCTGATAAACGTATCATAATCAACGAGTTGGTGTGCGAGGGCTGCGGCGATTGCGGCGTTGCTTCAAACTGCGTGTCGGTTCAGCCGGTTGAGACCGAGTTTGGCCGCAAGCGCAAAATTGACCAGACCAGCTGCAATAAGGATTTTTCTTGCGTCAATGGCTTTTGTCCGTCGTTTGTCACGGTCCATGGCGCAAAACTGAAAAAAGCCGAGGGTATGACGGCGCTTTCAAATGCACTTGACGGCGTTCCTGAACCAAAACCTTTTGACCTTGGCAATGGTTGGGCGGCAGTCATCAATGGTATTGGAGGCACGGGTATTGTCACCATTGCTTCAATCCTTGGTATGGCTGCGCATCTGGAGGGGAAGGGCTGCGGCATGATTGATATGGCCGGTTTGGCCCAAAAAGGTGGCGCGGTGTTCAGCCATATGCGCATTGCCAAGACGCCAGCCGATATAAGTGCGATCCGGGTTTCGGCAGGCAAAGCTGACTTGATTTTGGGCTGTGATTTGGTGGTGTCTGGCGCAAAAACCGTGCTTGCCGCTGCGCGCGAAAACCATACGCTTTTTGTGGCAAATACGGCAGAAATCATGCCGGGCGATTTTGCCCGAAACCCTGATTTTAGTTTGCCGGTAGAGCGGTTGAAACGCGCAATTTCGAAAGCTTCAGGTGAGGGCAAAGCGCATTTTTTTGATGCAACGGAAACCACCCGCGCTTTGTTTGGCAACACGGTTGCCGCCAATATGTTCATGCTTGGGTATGCGTTTCAGTATGGCGGTGTGCCGCTGTCAAGTGAGGCGATCGAAAAGGCTATCTCGCTCAACGGCGAGGCGGTCAAAATGAACGTTGATGCATTTCATTGGGGCCGCAGAGCTGCCCACGAACCGGACTTTGTGCGGGCAATGTTTGCCAGAGCGCAAGCGCCGAAAGCGGAACTTGCACGCTCACTTGAAGACATCATATCCAAACGCGCAGCGTTTTTGACAGATTATCAAAACGCGGACTATGCGGCGCAGTATGTTCAGCGCTTAGCAGTCGTTAAAATGGCGGAAGCTAAAATTCTGCCCGGTTCGGCAATGCTGACCGAAACTGCCGCACGCAGCCTGTTTAAACTGATGGCCATCAAAGATGAATATGAAGTCGCCCGTCTTTACACAAATGGAGCGTTTGAAGCTCAACTCGGTGAGGCGTTTTCATCTTACGACCGGTTAGAGTTTCATTTGGCCCCGCCGGCGTTTTCACGCAAAAACGCCAGAGGTGAATTGATAAAACGTCGTTTTGGCCCGTGGATGTTGAAAGCGTTCGGCATGCTGACCAAACTCAAAGGTTTGCGTGGCACGCCATTTGATGTTTTCGGCTATAGCGCAGAGCGGCGCATGGAACGCGATTTAATCACCGCCTATGAGCAGGACTTGGCATTTGCATCAGAGCGTTTGAACGTCAGCAATGTCGCGGACATCACCGCGCTTTTGGCATTACCCATGGAAATGCGCGGCTACGGCCACGTGAAATATGCCAACATCGAAAAAGCAAAAACTAAGCACCGTCAATTGTTAGAAAAATTGGCTAAACCGGCCGGAATTCTGGCGATCGCAGCAGAATAAGGCCTACCTTCATTCTGCCAGAATACAACCTTTGGTTAACCATCATTGTTACGTTTTCTTACAACTGCATAAAGTTTTAAGTTTCGCGCGAGTATGCCTGTTTATGCACGAAAGTGCCCGGGGCTGCGTATGTCAAATTATAATCAAAAACTGAATAATCAAAAAGTAACAGATAATGCGATCCGGGCGTCGTTTATCTCGTCGCTGTTTGATAACCCGGGCAGTCTTATCATTGGCGGATTTATCCAAGCGGTCACTGCTCTGTTGGCCTATGCCGAAACGGGGTCAGTCTCATATATCATTTTGATGATAGCGATGCTGGCCTGTTCGTTCTGGCGCTACTCAATTGTGCTGCGTTTTCACCGGCTGAAACCGGATTTGCTGGATGAAAAACAAGCCACAAAATGGGACAATATTCAGTTTGTTTCATTGATCATCGGGGCCTTTTTGGTCGGATGTTTTGGTCTTATTGGAATATATTTTTCGCCCGGTGATTTTGCACAATTGGCGGCGACCATCATCGTTATGGCCACGGCATCCACCGTGTTGGGAAAATATTATGGCTCAAAACGCCATACAGTCACAACACTCGCGGTTTTGGCTGCGCCTTACATTTTAGCAATGCTGCTGCGCGGTGACATGCATCACATTCTCATGGCTGCACTGTCAGTTCCTTTTATTTTGATAATCTCAGGATTGGCGCAAACACTGCGCGACACGTTGTTTGATTCAACGCGCGGACGCATGATGCTGGCCGAAATTGCTGATAAGTTTAATGCAGCCTTGAATAATATGCCGCATGGCCTTTTGATGATTGATGAGACGCGCCGAATTGAGGTGGCCAATAAGCAATTTTTCAAGATTTTGGGCATAGATAACGATGTCAAAATTGAAGGCCGGTCGCTCGATATCATTTTCATCATGGCGCGGCGGAGCGGTCTGTTTGATACACGCGAACAGGCTGAGATAGCATCGCGCAAAACATCAATGATGGTTGACCGCGATAATGGCGGCATCAGCAAGTTGACCTTGAGCGATGGGCGTTCACTTCAGATTGTTGCTAAAAAGCGCGCAAAAGGCGGTGCAGTTCTTGTGGTTGAGGACGTGACAGCCCGCGTCGAAGCTGAGACTAGAATTGAACAGATGGCCCGCTTTGATGAACTTACCCAGCTACAGAATCGCGCTTTTTTCAAAGAAAATGTTGAGCGCATTCTTAAAAATGACAAAACCATGAACAGGGGCATTTGTGCGCTTTATGCCATTGATGTTGATGAGTTTAAAAGTATCAACGATACCTATGGCCACGCTGCCGGCGACTGTTTGCTGCAGAAATTGGCAGGGAATTTGAATACTCTTGGCAAACGCAATTTGTTTGTTTGCCGCCACGGGGGCGATGAATTTTCTGTTTTTGCCTATCACTTGGCGGATGCCGCTGCAGCTGAATTATTGGCAGGACGTATCGCCGCTGCACTCAATGTTCGCTACGAATTGCCGGGCTGCCGGTATAGTGCGGCAGTCTCAATTGGTTACGCCACGACCAAAGCAGATGCTGCTGATTATCAGGCATTAATGATCCGGTCTGATTTGGCTTTGTATGCCCGGAAAGCTGATAAGCGTATGCCTTACCGCGCTTATGAAGAAGAGATGGACCGCCAACAACGTGAACGGCTTCAATTGAAAAGCGATCTGGGCGCCGCTATCCGTGATGGCGACCTGCATCTTGTCTTTCAGCCCATCATCGACATGAGCAAGCAAAAGATGACCTCATGCGAAGCACTTGTACGATGGAACCACCCAAAACTGGGTATGATCTCACCAACGGTTTTTGTACCATTGGCAGAAGAAATGGGCATTGTCAGCGACATGACACATTTTGTCATTGCTGAAGCTTGCAGGGCCTGTGCCTCATGGCCGGAGAGCGTCAGTGTTTCAGTTAATTTATCAGCGATAGATTTTGAACGATTGCACCTCGCTGCAGAGATTAAGGCCGCCTTGAAACAGGCTGGTTTGCATCCGTCGCGGTTTGAAGTTGAAATTACCGAAACGGCAGCAATAAAAGGTCAAGAGCGGGTTGCCTTAACGCTGAACATGCTGCGCAGTTATGGTGTTAGAGCAGCACTTGATGATTTTGGTGTTGGCTATTCAGGCCTTAGTCATTTGCATTCACTGCCGCTGGACCGCGTCAAAATCGACCGGTCTTTTATTTCAGCCATCAACAATAATGAGCGTTCCTTGAAATTGCTCAGCTCCGTTATCGGTATGGCTGAGGCTTTGGACTTGAAAGTCACAGTTGAGGGTATTGAAGATATTGAAACTTTGGAGCGGGTCATGGAATGCGGGCCTGTGGAAAAGGTACAAGGGTTTATTTTTGGCCGTCATTTGACCGCAGAGCAAATTGGCGAACTTTCATCGCACATTTATGCTGACGCTGTTCTCAAACCAACGCTCACAAAGCGCCTAGCGTAATTATTGACATGAAATTATATATTAATATAAGTTTAAATAAAATTGTGAGCACTTTGTAATCTTTTATAATCGTTTGATTTTTCCAACTATATATTACCTAAGGGAAGTATTGTGACAAAAAATTATGTTGACACTTTCCCAAGCTTAACCTTAACAAAAGGTTATCAGCTGCGTGAGAATTTTCCCGTTTCAGATTTTTAGTCATCTGGTAGGGATAAAGACCAGCGTAGGGATAAGTTCCGTGAACACACTCAATATACTTCAAAAAACAGCACGAAGTGGTCTGGCTGAGCGTCTTATGCGCTCAATGGATGATATCGAGTACAGACGTGTGTTAACCGTAGAGGATCTGGAGCCAGTAATTAGTTTACGCCAGAAAGCATATACTGCTCACAATGTATATGTTCGAACCGATCAACCGATGACGGATGAAATGGATTTGGATCCGCGTTATTATACTTTTGCAGTTTACTGGCGTGAACAATTACTTGCCACTTTACGAATTCACATCGTAAATAGTGACAATCCTGTTTGTAATTCGAGGGATTATTATCCTGATTTTTTGGATCCCTTAATTTCGCAGGGCCTCACTTTTATGGACCCGACGCGCTTTGCCATTGACCCGGATCTTGGGCAGGATCTTCAGGCACTGCCCTTATTTACTTTGCGCCTCGGTTTTGTTGCGGCAAAGCACTTTGGAGCAGATTATTGTTTATCGATGATCAAAGAGCAACACATGCCATTTTACAGGAAGGTGTTTAAGTCCACGCAAATGACTCCATTCTTGCCTTTTGATGCAGTTCACGCCCGCTATGCGTTGTTTTCATCACCAAAAAGTATGGAGGAATCCATTTGTCAGGATTATCCAATTTTTAGGTCGACCGAGACTGAACGCAATTTGTTGTTTCGAGCACCTCCAAAAGGACTTCCTCGCTTCTTGAGCGTAAGGCCCAGCGCTAACTTGGCCATACAGCCGCCCATGGTGTTCGAAAAATCCTTAAGCGTTGCATTATAAAGTCAACAATTGAGGCAACCTGCACCATTGCCCCCTCAATCAGGATTGGCTATGCGGTTGGCACATACTGTTCGAGGAGCTGTAATCATGGCAGATCACAAAAAATCCGGGCCGGTGGAGACAGGCGCGCCAATGGATTATAATCAGGCCGACCAGACTTATAGTTGGTTTCTGTCGGGCACTAAATATGGCACCGTATTTTGTGTCGCGCTGATGGCGGCCATGGCATTTGGCTTTTTCGTCGGCGGCTGGTTTTCCGGCACAGTTTTGTTTTTTATTCTTTTTGCTGCCGGTGCCTTCATACTCTAATTAGAGTTTGGCCGTCTGTAATGTTTAGGGGGGAAATTCGTGGCGCAAACCATTTTTATTGCCAAAGAAAGCCATGCCGCTGAAAAACGCGTTGCCGGTTCACCTGAAACCGTCAAAAAATTGGCGGCACGCGGGTTGTTAGTCATCGTTGAAAAAAGCGCTGGCGTTGCCTCAGGCATTTCTGACAAGGCCTTCACTGATATGGGCGCAAAGATCGGCTCCGCAGCAGACGCTGGCAAGGCTGATATCGTGTTGCGCGTGCGCCGCCCGAACGCTGCTGAAACCAAAGCCATGAAATCGGGCGCAGCGGTTTTTGCTGCAATGGATCCTTACGGCAGCGAAGGTGATGTTGATGCGATGGGTAAGGCTGGAGTTTCGGCGTTTGCAATGGAATTCATGCCACGCATCACGCGCGCCCAATCGATGGATATATTGTCGAGCCAAGCCAATTTGGCCGGTTATCGCGCTGTGATCGACGGCGCGGAACAATATGGCCGCGCTTTGCCGATGATGATGACTGCGGCGGGGACCGTGCCGGCAGCCAAAATATTTATTATGGGTGTTGGCGTTGCCGGTTTGCAGGCGATTGCGACCGCCCGCCGCTTGGGTGCTATCGTAACAGCTACTGACGTGCGCCCTGCCACAAAGGAACAAGTCGAATCGCTGGGCGCCAAGTTTTTGGCCGTTGAAGACGACGAGTTTAAACAAGCGCAGACCGCCGGTGGCTATGCCAAGGAAATGTCGAAAGAATACCAAGCCAAGCAAGCCGAACTCACTTTGGCACACATCGCCAAGCAGGACATCGTCATCACCACGGCGTTGATCCCGGGTCGCCCTGCGCCGCGCTTGGTCACAAAAGAAATGGTCGCCGCGATGAAGCCGGGTTCGGTTTTGGTGGATTTGGCGGTTGAGCGCGGCGGCAATGTTGAAGGCGCAAAACTTGGCCAGATTGTTGAAGTTGGCGGCGTTAAAATCGTCGGCTATGAAAACGTGCCGGGCCGTGTTGCCGCAAGTGCTTCGCTGCTGTTTGCAAAAAACCTTTTCACTTATCTGGAAACTATGATTTCCAAGGAAAATGTGTTTGCCATCCCGATGGACGATGAATTGGTGAAGGCGACATTGCTGACGCATGGCGGTAAAGTGGTGCATCCGAATTTTGCCAAACCAGCCAATATGCCAGCGGCGGCGAAGGCTGCAACTGTCAAGAAAACTGCTGCACCAAAAGCGCCTGCAAAGGCTGCTGTCGCAAAACCGGCAGCAGTCAAGGCTGTAGCAAAAAAAGCGGCTGTGACAAAGCCGGTAGCTAAAGCACCAGTTGCAAAATCCGCTGTGAAAAAACCTACCGCCAAAAAGCCTGCCGTTAAAGGAGCAAAATTATGAATACCGTTTTGCTTGAAGAACCCGTTCGCGCCGGAATTGATATGCACGGTCTCGATATGATGGTCACGCATTCAGCGACCGCCGGTATCAATCCGTTTGTATTTCTGGTGTCGATTTTCGTATTGGCAATTTTCGTCGGTTATTACGTCGTCTGGCAAGTGACACCTGCTTTGCACACGCCTTTGATGGCAGTCACCAACGCAATTTCTTCGGTCATCGTGGTTGGCGCATTGCTTGCCGTCGGGGCGGAAGCTGCCGGCTTTGCCTCATCACTGTTCGGGTTTATTGCGCTGGTTTTGGCCTCGGTGAATATTTTCGGCGGCTTCCTCGTCACGCACCGCATGCTTGCCATGTATAAGAAAAAAGAGAAGTGAGGCCGGTTTTATGAGCGTCAATTTCGCCGCATTTCTCTATCTGGTTTCGGGCGTGCTGTTCATCATGGCGCTGCGCGGTCTGTCGCACCCGTCGTCCAGCCGTCAGGGTAACACCTACGGTATGGTGGGCATGGGTATCGCCATTATTACCACGTTATTTTTAGCGGGGCCGTCGTTTGGCGGCTGGTTTTTGATTTTGCTTGGCCTAGCGCTCGGCGGCGGGGCCGGTGCTTATATTGCCCGCACCATCCCGATGACATCCATGCCGCAATTGGTGGCCGCGTTTCACTCACTGGTTGGTTTGGCCGCCGTTATGGTGGCTGCTGCTGCGCTTTATTCGCCTGAAGCGTTTGGTATTTTGGAAGCTGATGGTATTCCGGGGCAAGCCCTTCTGGAAATGGCACTGGGTGTAGCGATTGGCGCGATTACCTTTACCGGCTCGATTATAGCGTTTTTGAAGCTTGACGGTCGTATGTCGGGTTCGCCGATTATGCTGCCATCGCGGCATTTGATCAATATTGCACTTGCCGCGGCTTTGGTTGTGTTCATCTTTATGTTTATGACCACGCAAAGCACATTTGCATTCTGGGTGATTGTGCTGATTTCGTTTGCGCTTGGCGTGTTGTTGATCGTGCCGATTGGCGGCGCCGATATGCCGGTTGTTGTATCCATGCTGAACTCATATTCGGGTTGGGCGGCGGCAGGTATCGGCTTTACGCTCGGCAATTTGGCGCTGATTATAACCGGCGCACTGGTCGGTTCATCAGGCGCTATCCTGTCGTACATTATGTGTAAGGGCATGAATCGCTCATTTATCTCGGTGATTTTGGGCGGCTTTGGCGGCGAGTCTGCGGTTGCAGCATCGGGTGATGCTCCGCCAAAACCCGTTAAACTCGGATCGGCCGATGATGCTGCCTTCCTGATGGCTAACGCTTCGAAAGTCATTATTGTGCCGGGTTACGGCATGGCCGTCAGCCAAGCTCAACATGCATTGCGCGAAATGACCGATGTGTTGAAAAAGGCCGGTGTTGATGTGAAATATGCCATTCACCCGGTTGCAGGCCGTATGCCGGGCCATATGAACGTGCTGCTTGCCGAAGCCAATGTGCCGTATGACGACGTCTTTGAGTTGGAAGACATCAACTCGGAATTTGCGCAGGCAGACGTTGCCTACGTCATTGGCGCAAACGATGTCACCAACCCGTCAGCGCGTGATGATAAAACATCACCGATCTACGGTATGCCGATTTTAGATGTTGATAAGGCCAAAACCTGCCTGTTCGTGAAACGCTCACTGGCATCAGGTTATGCCGGTATCGACAACAGCCTGTTTTACAAAGACGGCACAATGATGCTGCTTGGCGATGCTAAAAAGATGACCGAAGAAATTGTAAAAGCGCTCAATCACTGAGTTGGTCGTTTGAATTTTAACAAAAACCCGCACAAGCTTTCGTTTGTGCGGGCTTTTTGTTTAAATTTTCAATTGATTTAGCTGCCGCGTGTGCGCGATAAACCAGCGACGGCTGGCTGGTAATTCGGGTTTAGTGCAACTGCCCTGCCATAAGAAGCGCGGGCGCGTTTCAGATCACCTTTGCGCTCATAAACCAAAGCCTGATTGGCCCAGCCTTCAGCGGATTTGGCGTCCAAGCGTAGTGCCGTATTGAAATCTTCCAGCGCAATATCGTCCTGGTTTTTAGCAAGGTAGGAAAGTCCGCGCCCGTTATAGGGTTCGGGCGAATTGGGCTGTAAGGTGATGGCTGTGGTAAAATCCTCGATAGCGGCATCATGCTTGCCCGCCAACTGACGGATCAAAGCGCGGTTATGGAATGCGCGGGGGTCGGTGGTTGACAGCGAAATCGCTTTGTCAAAATCACGCTCAGCTTCGGCTGTTTGCCCGTTGATGCGGTAAAGGTTACCGCGTCCAATATAGGCAATGTCATAATTCGCATTAAGCGACAGCGATTTGTTGTAATCGGCCAAGGCCGCAGGGCGATTGCCAAGATAGCGTAAAATCAAGCCGCGGTTGGCATAGGCTTGGTAGAAATTCGGGTTCAGTTGCAGCGCAGTGTTAAAATCATTCAGCGCGTTTTGGTAAGAGCCGCCTTTGCCATAAGCCGCACCGCGCACATTATAGGCATCGGGGTTGTTGGGTTCGCGCGTTATTACATCGCTGAGCGATGAGATGTTTTCAGAAGAGCCTTGGGCCGTGTCAATTGAGATTGCTTCACCAATATTGCCCGTGCCAGTACAGCCGGTCAAAAACAGCGCCAATGCAGCTATTGCCAGTGAAGTGCGTGGCTTTGGCCAGACAAATTTATTTGCCGGTATCATTTAATGTTCCCCGAAGCGCAAAAAAATTTGCACTGTATTATCATGGTTCCACTCAAACAAAAAAGCGGCGGCAACATGGCCCCCGCTTTAGACATTATGAGGCAAAAAGCCTGAATTATGCACTAATAACTATGAACGCTGTGCTGGCGCAGCCATTATTACGAACGTGGCGCTGGCGCAGCCATGGCTGCACGACCGCCGAGCAGGCCTTCACGCTGTGCGCGTTTGCGGGCCAGTTTACGGCCACGTCGAATTGCTTCAGCTTTTTCGCGGGCGCGTTTGACAGAAGGCTTTTCGAAATGGTCACGCATTTTCATTTCGCGGAAGATACCTTCGCGCTGCAATTTTTTCTTAAGGGCGCGCAGCGCCTGATCAACATTATTATCGCGAACGAGAACTTGCACGGGTCTATACTGCCTTTCAATTCGGTGTTTCAAACCGGAAATTAGTGTTGGAACAAGCCAAATGATGTTTGGCCCTGAGGTGTTGCCACCTAAAGCTGTTGAGCGCGTAGCAAACAGCCGGGGGTTTGTCCAGCGCTTAACCATCGCGGCCCAACAAAAATCACCTGTCCCATAGCCTATTTGCGCCATGATGGCGAAAACAGGATGACTTCATGTCGCGCGGCAAGCACTTGTTTTGCCGGTGTTTTGATAGCTAATACATAAAACATAAATACAGCCAATCATGCGGCACGGGAGCAGCGGCGATGAAAAAATATTCAGTATTTGCTTTGGCCCGTGAAACCTTGCGTCAACACAAAGGCTGGGATGCTCATTGGGCCTCACCAGAGCCAAAAGCTGAATATGATGTGATCATTATCGGTGGTGGTGGACATGGTTTGGCAACCGCCTATTACCTCGCCAAAGAGCACGGCATCACCAATGTGGCCGTGCTGGAAAAAGGCTGGATCGGTGGCGGCAATACGGGCCGCAACACTACGATTATCCGATCCAATTACCTCTATGATGAATCTGCCGGTCTTTATGACCACGCGGTGAAACTCTGGGAAGGCTTGTCGCAAGACATCAATTACAACGTCATGTATTCTCCGCGCGGTGTGATGATGCTGGCGCATAATGTGCATGATATTCAAGTTTCCAAACGCCATATCCATGCCAACCGCCTGAACGGCATCGATAATCGTTGGCTGACACCCGAGGAAGCCAAAGAAATCTGCCCGCCTTTGAATATTTCAACCAGCGCGCGGTATCCGGTTGTCGGCGCAGCATTTCAGCAGCGCGGCGGCACAGCCCGCCATGATGCGGTGGCGTGGGGCTATGCCCGTGCCGCATCAGATCGCGGCGTCCATATTATTCAAAACTGCGCGGTGACCGGCGTTCGCCGCTCCGGCAACGGGCACGTGACGGGCGTTGAAACCACACGCGGTTTTATTGGTGCGAAGAAGGTCGGCGTTGTTGCCGCCGGCCATACATCCGTGATCATGGAAATGGCGGGTGTGAGAATGCCGCTGGAATCTTTCCCATTGCAGGCGTTGGTGTCAGAGCCGGTCAAGCCGTGTTTCCCCTGTGTTGTGATGTCGAACACGGTGCATGCCTACATCTCGCAATCTGATAAAGGCGAATTGGTGATTGGTGCGGGCACTGATCAATACACGTCCTATTCGCAGACCGGCGGGCTGCATATTATCAACCATACGCTGGACGCGATTTGTGAAATGTTCCCGATGTTCACGCGCATGAAAATGCTGCGCTCTTGGGGCGGTATTGTGGATGTCACGCCGGACCGTTCGCCGATTTTGGCCAAAACGCCGGTGCCGGGGCTGTATGTGAATTGCGGCTGGGGAACCGGCGGTTTCAAAGCAACGCCGGGGTCTGGCAATGTGTTTGCCCACACGATTGCCAATGATAACCCGCACCCGCTCAACGCCGGTTACACGCTGGAGCGGTTTAGAACCGGCCGGTTGATTGACGAAGCGGCTGCGGCTGCGGTAGCGCATTAAAACAATGAGATTAGCGCTCATTCTTGCAACATTGCTCAGCGCATCTGCGCCTGTGCTGGCTGATGAGCGTTCGTTTTTCTTTATGCCCGGCGTTGATGATTTCCGGCATCAAATTATAGCCAAGGGGCCGAACGAAAAAAAATGGCCATTTGCAGAAAACAGCGGTCAACTCGCGTGTGCTTGGGTTGCGGGTCGGCAAGCCGTTTATTTCATTCCAGAAAGTGAGATCAAAGACCAACTTTCTGAAGACGATAAGCTGCGTGTTTTAATCGTCAGCACGAATGTTCTCGAAATGATGATTTCAAACGCAGCGCAACGTGATTTGCTGTTGCCGATGGCCAGTTTCGAAGAGCAAATTGAGCGCATCGCACCCTATTATACACTCGGCTTGAAACTCTGTGACATGGAGCGGGGCACCGTTCTTGGCCCAGCTGAACTTTGAAAGTCTAACAAATGCTTCTGATCCATTGCCCCTATTGCGGCGAAGAACGCCCCGAAGTGGAATTTCGCCAATCCGGTGAAGCCCATATTGCGCGGCCAACCAATATGGCTGACATCACGGATGAGGAGTTTGAGGCGTTTTTCTTTTTGCGAGATAACCCCAAAGGCACAACTTTTGAGCGCTGGCGGCACGTGCATGGCTGCGGGCGTTTCTTCAATGCCGCGCGTGATACGGTAACCGACAAAATCATCATGACCTATAAGGCCGGTTTGCCGAAGCCGGAAATTGAAGTTGCGGAAATGACCATGGAACGCGCGATTGACCCGGGCGTTTCGGGCAGATCAATGCTCCCAGCAATGCTCCCCGTCGAGGCAAAATCATGAGCGGAACCCAGAAAAACCGCGTTGCCGGTAAAGGCCGCTTAGCACCGTCGCGTGCTGTGAACTTCACCTTTGATGGCGTTGCGATGCAGGGGCTTGAGGGCGACACTTTGGCTTCGGCTTTGATTGCCAACAACGTGCATCTCACAGGCCGTTCGTTCAAATATCACCGCCCGCGCGGGATATTGTCAGCCGGTGTTGAAGAGCCGAATGCCATCGTGCAAGTGCGCCGCGACTTTGCCCGCACCGAGCCAAACGTGCGCGCGACTGTTGCTGAACTTTATGACGGATTTTCGGCTGACAGCCAAAACCGCTGGCCGTCGCTGGCGTTTGATGTGGGTGCGGTCAATGATTTGGCATCGCCGTTCACTCCGGCAGGGTTTTATTATAAAACCTTTATGTGGCCCGCCAAAGCCTGGCACAAACTCTATGAGCCAACCATTCGTGTCGCGGCGGGCCTTGGCAAAGCGCCAACCGAAGCTGACCCTGATGTTTATGCCAACCGCTTTGCCCATTGCGATGTGCTGGTCATCGGCGGCGGTGCTGCCGGTCTGGCTTCGGCACTGGCGGCGGCGGAATCCGGCGCTGATGTTGTGATTGTTGATGAAAATCCGGCCACCGGCGGCGCGCTGCGCTATGAAAGCGGCGCGACAATTGACGGGCATTCCGGTTGGGACTGGGCTGTTGCAACCACAGCCAAACTTGCCGCCATGGCAAATGTGCGTTTGCTGACCCGCACAACTGCGTTCGGTTATATGGCGCAAAATATGGTGTGCCTGATTGAGCGGATCACCGAGCATCTGCCTAAGCTGGACGCGGAAACCCCGCGCGAGCGGGTGTGGCAGGTGCGCGCCAAACGCGTGATCATTGCGGCAGGCGCCATTGAGCGCCATATGGTGTTTGCCGAAAATGACCGACCGGGCATTATGCTGGCATCGGCGGCGCGAACCTATTTGAACCATTATGGCGTTGCGGTTGGCAAAAATGTCGGCGTGTTTACAGCCTCTGACAGTGCCTACCATGCAGCGATTGATCTTCATAAAGCGGGTTCAAATATCACGGCCATTGTCGATTATCGAGAAGCACCAACAGGCGCGGTGATTGATGAGGCGCGGGCGTTTGGGATTGAAGTGATCACTGGCGCGGGTGTGGTTTCCACCGGCGGGCGATTGCGGGTTTCTTCCATGGTGGTGCGGGCTAAAACCGGCGGCACAAACCGGATCATTCCGGTTGATGCGCTACTGATGAGTGCAGGATGGACGCCATCCGTTCATATGTATTCGCAATCGCGCGGGCGCGTGGTGTGGGATGCGGCGACAGAACGGTTCCTGCCGGGTGAATATCCGCAGGATGCAAGTTCTGTTGGCGCTTGCAATGGCACGATGACGCTTGAGGCGAGCATCTATGAAGCGCTGGCCGCTGGTGAGCGATATGCCAAAGAGACAGGTTCCAAAGGCAAAGCACCGAAACTCAAAAACGTGTCGGGCGAAAGTTTTGCCGGTTCATTCGCCGGTGCTTCGCTTGGTGCGGCAGAGGGCGAGGCGGTTAAAGCGTTTGTGGATTTCCAAAACGATGTGACGGCGAAAGACATTGGCCTTGCCGTGCGCGAGGGCATGCATTCGATTGAGCATGTCAAACGCTTTACCACCAACGGCATGGCGACCGATCAGGGTAAAACCTCCAACATGCACGGGCTTGCGATTGCCGCACATTTGCTCGGGCGTGATGTGCCAAAAGTTGGCCTCACCACATTCCGTTCACCCTATACGCCGGTAACTTTTGGTGCATTGGTTGGCCATGCGCGAGGCAAATTGTTTGACCCGACACGTTGCACACCGATGCATGCCAGCCATGTTGCGCTTGGCGCAGCGTTTGAGGATGTCGGTTTGTGGAAACGCGCATGGTATTATGCGCGGGCGGGCGAAGACATGCACCAAGCTGTCAACCGCGAAGTGAAAACTGTGCGCGATATTGGCGGTATTTTTGATGCATCAACGCTTGGCAAGATTGAAGTTATCGGACCGGATGCGGCTGAGTTTCTTGACCGGCTTTACACCAACCCATTCAAGAAACTTGAACCCGGCAAATTGCGCTACGGCATTATGTGCCGCGAAGACGGCTTCATTTATGATGATGGTGTAGTGGCAAGGCTGGCTGAAGACCGTTTCCATGTGACGACAACCACTGGCGGTGCGCCGCGCGTGATGAACATGATGGAGGATTATCTCCAGACCGAATGGCCGCATTTGCAGGTGTATCTCACTTCCATTTCAGAGCAATGGGCTGTGATGGCATTGCAAGGGCCAAAGGCGCGCGAGGTGCTGGCAGAGCTGGTTGATGTTGATCTTTCGAATGAGGCTTTCCCGCATATGAGTTATCGCGAAGGCCACATTATGGGTGTGCCAATGCGGCTTTTCCGGATGTCGTTTACGGGTGAAACGGGCTATGAAATCAACGTGCCGGCTGATTATGGCCAAGCGGTTTGGGATGCGCTTCATGCACGGATGGCGGCGCTGGGCGGCTGTGCTTACGGCACTGAAGCCATGCACGTTTTGCGTGCTGAAAAAGGCTATATCATTGTTGGCCAAGACACTGACGGCACAGTAACGCCGGATGATGCCGGTCTTGGCTGGGCCGTTGGCAAAAAGAAAGCCGATTTTGTGGGCATTCGCGGCCTGAAGCGACCGGATTTGGTGAAAGCGGGCCGCAAACAGCTGGTTGGCCTTAAAACCAAAGACCCGAAAGTGGTTTTGGAAGAGGGTGCGCAGATTGTCGAAAACCCGAACCAGCCCAAACCGATGACGATGATCGGCCACGTGACATCATCCTATTGGTCACCCAATTGCGAACGCTCGATTGCGATGGCGCTGATTGTGAATGGCACAAACCGTATGGGCGAGACGCTGTTTATCCCGATGCCGGATGGCGTGATCGAGGCTGAAATCTGTAAGCCGGTATTTGTCGATGAAGAAGGAGGCCGTCTCCATGGTTAAGGTTTTGGAAATGGCGAAGCGCAACCCTGTTCACGCCGGTGCGCGTTTTGCCATTGGCCGAGCTTCCGTCGAAGTTGCTGCGCCAGCCCTCCGCATAAGTTTGCGCGCACCTGAAGCAAGTGTCGCGGCACTGTCTAAAGCGCTGGGTTTTGCTTTACCGCAAAAGCCCAAAACGTCGTCGGCTAACAATGATGTGCATGCATTGTGGATCGGGCCGGATGAATGGTTTATCATTGCGTCGGAAGGCAGTGATTTGCCCGCCACGTTTTCCAAAGTGGCTGCGTTTCACTCTGCGGTTGATGTCTCGCACCGCAATGCGGCGCTGATTGTTTCAGGGGCTGGGGCGGCGGATGTAATCAATTCCGGTTGCCCGCAGGATTTGAGCCTAACGACGTTTCCGGTCGGGGCTTGCTCGCGGACGATTATGGGTAAAACCGAAGTGATTTTATATCGCACGGCCAGCGACCAATTCCGTGTCGAAGTGTGGCGTTCATTTGCCACCTACACGCTGGATTTTATCGAGGATGCGATCCGGCGGGATGTCTGAAAAATGAATCCTTCATGGTGAGGACGGGCGAAGCCCGTGGACTCGAACCACGAAGGGTCCACGATGTTTCCTCCGTCCTTCGAGACGCGCTGAAGGAGCGCTCCTCAGGATGAAGGAAAATGTCAGAACGGCGATAATAGTTTGGGACTAATTCTCCAACTTCGCCACCTCAGCGGCATCAATCACCGAAAGCGTTTTCCACTCGGCGGTGAACGCGGGTTTCACCGACCCTTCGATTTCCAATGTCACATCATAACTTGTGAGCACGCGGCCGGAAGGCCTTATGTCAGCATCAGTGAGTTTAAACTTGGCGCGCACCATGGCACCGGCTTTTACAGGTGCGGCAAAGCGGATTTTGTCGAACCCGTAATTCATGCCCATAGTCGTAGTCTCAATCACAGGCAGGGTTTCGTAAGCCAGCGTTGATAAGAGCGACAGCGTCAAGAACCCATGGGCGATGCTGCCGCCAAATGGCGTTTCAGCGGCTGCGCGTGCAGGGTCTGTGTGGATCCACTGGTAATCATCGGTCGCCTTGGCGAAATCATCAATCATGGTTTGCGTCATCTGCCGCCACGGCGAAAAGACTTCGCCGCCGATATGGTTTTTAATCGCCGCTAACGGAATGGTATGGCTGCCGGTCATATTATGTGTCCCAGATTTTTCTGCTCACTATGGTAAAAACAGTGAAGTCTCAATCATCTGATTGTTCATGGGCATTGAAATATGCTGCAATATAATCTGCTTTTGCCTTTATAAGTGCTTGCCCTAAAGACGTGTCAGTAAGGCTGACCTTTTGTTACTTACAGGATTTAACTGATGGATTTTATTGATTTAAAAGCCCAGCGCCGCCGTATTGGCAGCCGCATGGATGATGCGATTATGAACGCTGTCAACGGCGGGGCCTATATCCTCGGGCCGCAGGTCAAACAGTTTGAAGACCAGCTCACCGCGTTTTCCGGCGTTAAACATGCGATCGGTTGTGCCAATGGAACCGACGCGATTGCACTGTGTTTGATGGCGATGAAGCTCCGCCCCGGCGATGCGGTGATCTGCCCGTCCTTCACCTTTGCGGCCACCGCCGAAGTGGTGGCCTGGCTTGGCGCAACACCCATTTTTGCTGATATTGATGAGGCGACTTACAATATTGATCCTAACGGTCTCGAACTGGCGCTGGCCAAAGCGCATGAGATGAAACTCCGCCCCGTTGCTGTAATCGCGGTGGATCTGTTTGGCCAACCGGCGGATTATGACCGCATCGAAGCCTTTTGCGACGCCCATAAATTGACCTTGATTGCTGATTCTGCGCAGGGCTATGGCGCTTTGTATAAAGGCCGCCGCACCGGCTCGATCGGCATGTTTGCCACAACCAGTTTCTTTCCGGCAAAGCCGCTGGGAGCTTATGGCGATGGCGGCGCAATTTTCACCGATAATGATGAATATCACGACGTGATCCGCTCGCTGCACGTGCACGGGCGCGGCACTGATAAATATGACAATGTGCGCATCGGCGTGAACTCACGGCTCGACACCATTCAGGCCGCCGTGCTGATCGAAAAGCTCGCAGTCTATGAGGAAGAAATCGCCGCCCGCCAGATTGTGGCTGACCGCTATAATGCGGCGCTCGGCGATATCGCGATTGTGCCGGAAGTGATGGCGGGCTGCACCTCGGTTTGGGCGCAATACACAATCCGCGTGGATGCAGCAAAACGCACAATGCTGATCGAGGCGCTTAAAGAACATGGCATCCCGACGGCGGTCTATTACCCCAAACCCCTGCACCAGCAGACGGCGTATAAGCATTACCCCGTCGCCGGCAACGGCCTGCCGGTTTCTGAAAAAGTGGCGCATGAGGTGATTTCACTGCCGATGCACCCGTATTTGGAAGCGGATGTTCAGGGGGTGATTTGCGAGGCAGTGCGGGTGGCGTTGGTGGGGTAGGAGGGTCAAGCGCTCGTTAAAGCGGGCGTTGTTTGTGCGTAGCGACGACAAAATCTACAAATGTTATTGCAGAAGTAACGGCCAATCGAGCGTGTCGCTCTTCGAGTCCCCGATGTTTTCCATCTTTTCCATGACCGGAGCCATACATCCCTCGCAGTTCAGCAAGATACTTTGTTATTGATGCAAGGTTACCTAAAAGGTGTTTTATTGCTTCCGCTCCCTTAGCTTCGTTTGAAATGCCAGCGGGAACTAATTTTAGTTCTTTCAAAAGTTGCTTTGTTAGCTCCGGTAAAGTGATATTTGACGCGACAGTTGATCCGCGTTCGGATAAAATGCTCTTGCAACAAGTTTCAATGAAGTCTTTTGCAGTTCCTATTGCAAGCGCAGTGTCAGTTTCAACTGCCTTATGCATCCTCTCAATTTCAGTCTTCATCCAATTCGCGTCTAAAGTATCTGCTGTAGTTCGAGCTCTCGAAATTGCGTGATTTATTGAAATTTGTTTCGGCTTCGCCACTATGGCTGGGACAATTTTCGTGTTGAACCAATCGCTGGTGAAACGTTCCAATACTGCTTTTAGTTGCTCATCGATTTGGGCCTCAATTGTAACGCGGCGGGTGCCCAATTGCGCGTGTTGCCGTGGTTCAAGTGAAAGATAGACTGTCCAAATAGTCGTGCCACCATTCCAATTGTCGTAATCGGTTTCGACGACATGATTAGCGCTCTTTTGCAACAATTCTGACGCTTCTTGCATTCCGTTCGCCGCTAACATTTCGGCGGCTGTCGCCAAATAGTCTTCGATATTTTCAGCTATACTGCGCAATTAACCTATCTGGCCCAACTGCGGCGGTACAACTTCAACCGACAAGCACCCCGTGATTGCCTCGCGCAGATTTACCATCAATTCTTCCATGGTTTCGCCTTCGCTGGCGCAGCCAGGAATGGCGGGCACTTCGGCCCAAAAACCGCCTTCTTCCGCTTCGTGTACGATGGCTTTCAGGTTCATGGGTTTTGTCCGGTTGGGTGATTAAAATATAGGTGAATTGCTGAAACCTGCAACTACATTTCCTTCGTGGTTCGAGGGCTTTTGGCCGTCCTCACCATGAAGGAACTGGGTAATGCTGCGCTGTTTGAAAAACCCATCCATGGTGGGCGTAACAGGGATTGAACCTGTGACCCCTACAATGTCAATGTAGTGCTCTCCCGCTGAGCTATACGCCCACGGATGGTTGGGACGATACACCATAAACCGGCGGGGGCGTCAATATGGGAATGGCGGGGTGATGGTTTGGATCAGCGCCGCTGAATGTTGTAATCAGTCATTCCCGCCACTTTCTTGTGCGGGAAC
>JANMFT010000171.1:0-13965 GCA_031374255.1 Limoniibacter sp.
GGTCGCGGCGGGGGCGGTGTGGCGGGGTTCATCAGCTTCCTTGATTGCGGCCGTGTGGCAGGCAAAACATGCGGTGGCCAGTTCGAGATGCCCCTTCTCCATGGGTGTGATCACGTCGCAGCATTTGAACCAAACTGCAGCGTTGCCGCGTATTTCGCTCAACGGGTTTTACCAAAAGCCGCGTTATGTGCGGGCACTGGTTTCAGGGACAGCGTTTAAGTTCATTGGTTAAACTCTTGGGCTGATTAGCGCTTTTTTGCCGAATCAGGCATGGCTGGCACATGGCGATTGCAGCAAAATCCATTGATGTTTCAGGTGAACAAAGCGACGCGCTTAAGGCCGCGCGGTCTTGGCTGACCAAGCCTAAGCAACAGGTATTCCGCCTGTTTGGTTATGCCGGCACCGGCAAAACCACATTGGCGCGGTTTTTTGCCGAGCAAGTGGATGGCTCGGTGCAGTTTGCCGCTTTCACGGGCAAGGCGGCTCAGGTTCTGCGTACCAAAGGCGCAAGCAATGCCCGCACGATCCACAGCCTCATTTACCGCCCGCGCGGCGAAGAAGAGCAGGAAGATGCCACCACAGGCAAAATGTCGATGGCGCCGACATTCTCAATCAACCGGCAAAGCCCGATTTCCAAAGCGGCGCTGATTATTATTGATGAATGCTCGATGGTGGATGAAACGCTTGGCCGCGATCTTCTGTCTTTCGGCACACCGGTGCTTGTTTTGGGCGACCCCGGCCAGTTGCCTCCCATTGGTGGCGGAGGGTTTTTCACCGAACAGGATCCGGATTTTCTGCTGGAGGAGATTCACCGGCAGGCGGCTGATAACCCGATTATCAGGATAGCGCGCGATGTGCGTGAGGGCCGCGAGATTGAGTATGGCGACTACGGCGAAGTGCAGGTGATCTCGCGCGGCCAAGTGACGGGCGATTTGGTGATGGGGGCAGATCAGGTGCTCGTTGGCACCAATAAAACACGCAAACGCTATAATATGCGGCTCCGCGAACTCAAAGGATTCACCGGCCCGCTGCCGCAGGCTGGCGATAAAATGGTGTGCCTGCGCAACGATCCGGCCAAGGATTTGCTGAATGGCTCACTGTGGAAAGTCATGACGGCAGCGCGCGAGACTGTGAAGCCGGGGATCAATTTGCTGTTAACGCCGGAAGAAGAGGATTTCCGCTCCGGCATTGCAAAGATCAAATTGCTCAAGAAACAGTTTGAGTTTCCTGATGAGGAAATCACCTGGCAGGAAAAGCGCCGCTATGATGATTTTGATTATGGCTATGCGCTGACGGTGCATAAAGCGCAGGGCAGCCAGTGGGATAATGTCGTGCTGTTTGATGAAAGCTATGCATTTAAAGATATTCGCGAGCGTTGGCTTTATACGGCGATCACACGGGCGGCAAAGCGACTGACGATTGTGAAGTAAGGGCTTCTAGGTTTGAAAGTCGGTGGGCTGAGTTTACCCCCACCCTCTATCCCTCCCCACAAGGGGGAGGGAGATACAAGCATCGCATTGTCTTCTGAAAACTTTGCGCTTGATATTGTGTTTGGATAATGAAGTTGGATGTCAAGGTCACCCTCCCCCTTGTGGGGAGGGATAGAGGATGGGGGTAAAACAAACCCGCCAATGTCTCCATCACAATTCTTCTTGTTTAAGAGATTGACGCTTGTGCCTCTTGGTTACACATATCTCGCAGTATATTTCGAGTGCCACCCATGCCCGCCAAACTCTCCGTCAATATCAATGCCATCGCTTATTTGCGCAACCGGCGCGATTTGCCATGGCCGGATCTGGTGCATTTATCACGGATCGCGTTAGAAAATGGTGCGCATGGAATCACGGTGCATCCAAGGCCCGACGAGCGGCATATCCGGTTTTCTGATCTCGCCCCGATACGCGCTC
This sequence comes from Limoniibacter sp., assembly GCA_031374255.1. Lineage (GTDB taxonomy): Bacteria > Pseudomonadota > Alphaproteobacteria > Rhizobiales > Rhizobiaceae > JALOTE01. The sequence continues at coordinate 1,908 of JANMFT010000171.1, forward strand.
TGATTGATGATGAGTTTCCGGAGGCCGAGTTTAATATCGAAGGTTATCCTTCAGATGATTTTCTTGAACTGTGCGAAAAGCACCAGCCGGAGCAAGTAACACTGGTTCCGGATGATCCGGCGCAAGCAACATCTGACCATGGCTGGGATTTTGCGGCTAATGCCAACCGGCTTCGAAATGCAGTGCAGCGGCTCAAATCACAACACATGCGTGTCTCGTTGTTTTGTGACCCTGACGCCAATGAAGCTGCCATTGCTGCCGCCAAGGCCACCGGCGCAGACCGAATTGAGCTTTATACCGGGCCTTACGGTTCAACACACTCAGATGAGGGTGCGGCTGAGATCCAAGCCGCGATTTTGGGTCGCACGGCTGGCTTTGCGCGAAAAAATAAATTGGGCGTCAATGCGGGCCACGATTTGACTGTTGCGAATTTGCCAATGCTCGCAAAAGCGGTGCCGGATTTGCTGGAAGTTTCCATCGGCCATGGCCTTACCTGCGATATGCTGGAATTTGGCATTGCGGGCACCGTGCGGCGGTTTGTTGCGGCGCTAGGGTGAGCCGTCAAAACAGTTTTCCCGATATGACATCACGTCAAGTGGTTTACAGGCTTATTGCATCAAAAGCTCAACGGGAGTAGCAACGCGCCGCGCACAACCCGCGCGGATCAGGAGCGCTCCACTTGAGTGCAATGGACGATACAGTGTCTACTACCGGTAACGGTGATACGGCAGCCCACAATGAAGGCCACTCGAATAAAGGAATGGCTGCGCTGACAATCGGCGCGGTGGGGGTGGTTTATGGTGATATTGGCACCAGCCCGATTTATGCGCTGCGCGAAACGCTTAAAGCAGTTTCCGGCGATAGCATTCCGCTCCGCGCCGATGTTATTGGCGTTCTTTCGATCATATTCTGGTCACTAATGATCATTGTCACACTTAAATATGTTGGCTTCGTTCTACGGGCCGACAATAAAGGTGAAGGCGGATCATTGTCGCTAATGGCCCTTGCCGGAAGCAATGCCGGTAAACTCGCACCGTTAGTGCTTTTTGCAGGCATGATCGGGGCTTCGCTGTTTTTCGGCGATGCGCTGATAACGCCGGCGATTTCGGTTTTATCAGCAGTTGAAGGGCTCAAGGTCGCGGTGCCGAGCCTCGAAGCCTATATAGTGCCAATCACTGTTGTGATTTTGATCGGGCTGTTCTCGGTTCAAAGCTACGGCACAGCCAAGGTCGCGCGCATTTTCGGGCCTGTCACGGTCATTTGGTTTTTGACGATTGGCGCTATTGGTCTCATACATATTTTTGATGACTTTTCTGTGCTTTCGGCGGTCAACCCGTTTGCCGCTGTGCAATTTTTTTACTACCATGGTGACGTGGCAGTCGTCGTTATTGGCGCAGCGTTTTTGGCGGTCACCGGCGCGGAAGCACTTTACGCCGATTTGGGCCATTTTGGCCGCAAGCCAATCGCCATGGCGTGGTACGTGCTCGTGTTGCCATGCCTATTGCTTAGCTATTTTGGCCAAGGCGCTTATGTTTTAGCGAGCAACAAGCCGGTAGGACCTATTCTGTTCGAAATGGTGCCGTCATGGGCAACGCTGCCGCTTGTGATTTTAGCAACCATTGCCACTGTGATTGCCAGCCAGGCAGTGATCTCAGGCGCATTTTCAATGGTACGTCAGGCAATACAGTTGAGACTGCTGCCCCGTATGGAAATCCGCCATACGTCGGAAGGACAATCCGGCCAGATTTACATTCCGCGCGTCAACCATATCCTGCTGATTGGCGTATTGCTTTTGGTGATTGGTTTCGGCTCATCTGAGCGCCTTGCAGCTGCCTATGGTATATCGGTGACCGGCGAAATGCTGATGACAGCGTTTATGCTGGCTGTTGTTATGCACCGGATTTGGGGCTGGAAACTTTGGCCGGTGGTGGCGTTGTGCTCGTTATTTGCTCTGATTGATGCCGCTTATTTATATGCCAATTTGCTCAAAGTACTGCACGGTGGTTGGGTTTCTATTCTGGTCGCCGCAGTACTGCTATTGTGTATGGTGACGTGGATTAAAGGCACACAGCTTTTGTCAGCCAAGACCCGCAAAGACGAAGTTCCGCTTGAAATGTTGATGCGGAATTTTGCCAAGAAAACACCCAGCCTTGTTCCGGGCACAGCCATTTTTCTGACCAGCGATAAAGAAAGCGCACCCACCGCGCTAATGCATAGTTTGAAGCACTATAAGGTGTTGCACGAGCATAATGTGATTTTGACGGTTGAGACGCAGCCGCGACCGCGCGTGCCGGACAGTGAACGTGTAGTGATTGAGCCTGTCAGCGATTTGTTCCAGCGCATCACAGTACGGTTTGGGTTTATGGAAAACCCGAATTTGCCGCGCGCGCTTGGGCTATGCCGCAAGGCAGGCTTTAAGTTTGACGTGATGTCGACGTCGTTTTTTCTGTCGCGGCGTTCGCTGAAAGCCACCCGCGAAAGCGGGATGCCGTTTTGGCAGGATAAATTGTTCATCTCGATGGCGCGCAGCGCAACCGATGCCACCGAGTATTTCCGTCTGCCGACCAGCCGCGTCGTTGAAATTGGCACTCAAGTTTTGATTTGAGTGTTAGTCGAAATTTATTTTTCGAATGAAAACAACGACTTGTAATTTTCTGAAAAAATAATGAGATTATTTTGTCGGGTTTGTCGATTGGGGTCACCCCCAATCGTCATCCCTATGAAAGCGATTTTGCTCTCGTTGTTTTAAAAGGGAATTCACTATGGCCAGCTACCTCCAAATCGCCGCCGTTGCCGCCGCCGTCATCGTCGCCGTGCCGTTTTTATTGCCATCTTCCAAAACCGTTGAACGCTCAGGTTTTGTTAAAAATACGCCTGAAGCCATCTTTGCAACTTTGACTTCGACCGCCGGTTATCAGACGATCAACCCTTACAAAGACCTCGACCCGAATTTGAAAGCCACCCCTTTTGGCCCAGAAGCCGGTATTGGTGCAGGCTTCGCTTTTGAAAGCAAAGACGGCAAAGGCACCTCAACTATTTCTGCGGTTGAGCCAAACAAATCGATCACCTACCAGCTCGACCTCGGCTTTATTGGTAAGCCGGTTCAAACCATCACTTTGACCCCAGAAAACGGCGGAACTCGGGTGAACTGGGCGATGGAAAGCCGGTTCGGCATGAACCCGATGGGCCGCGTGTTTGGCCTGTTCATGGATGGCATTCTTGGGCCGCATTATGAAATGGGCCTCAAAAACTTGGATCGTATCGCGACCCCTGCCTGAGTAAATTCCCCACAATCCAGCTTTACAAACAGACCTTTGAAAACCAACTTCAACAAACGGAGAAGATCAATGCGTTACACCCTTATGCTCTATTCAAACGAAGCTGACTTTGCTGATCTGCCACCAGAATTTATTGAAGAACAATTGCAGGTTTTCGGCGCTTACATCGGCGCGCTGCAAGAGGCCGGTGTGTTTGTTGACACCGATTGGCTGCAACCGACGATGACCGCGACGACGATTTCAATGCGCGGCGGCTCGAAGATGGTACAGGACGGCCCGTTTGCCGAAACCAAAGAACAGCTTGGCGGCTTCTTTGTGATTGATGTGCCGGATTTGGATGCGGCATTGCACTGGGCGGAACGTTGCCCGGCTGCACAATATGGGCTGATTGAGGTTCGCGCCTCGGCCATGCCCGCTGGCCAGATGTGACGCAAACGACCCGAACAATTGAGGCGCGGCTTTCACAAATCGTCCGCGCCTCACACGGACGGCTGGTGGCGGTGCTTGCCAGCCGTTCGCGCGATATTGCCGCCGCCGAAGATTGCGTTGCCGAAGCCTACCGTTTGGCCCTTGAAAAATGGCCCATCATTGGCCTTCCAGATAATCCTGAAGGCTGGCTGATGACTGTGGCGCGCAACCGGATGGCCGACCGCCAAAAATCACATTTCAACCGAACATCAACGAGCCTTCACGATGACAACGGGGAGGTGATGGAGATCGCCGTGCCCGCAAACCAAGAGACTGAAAATGTGCCTGACGAACGCCTGAAACTCATGTTCGCCTGCGCCCACCCTGCGATCGACGAAACCATTCGCGCGCCGCTGATTATGCAGACGGTTTTAGGGATGGAAGCTGCCGAAATTGCAAAGCTGTTTTTGGTGCCAACGGCCACCATGGCGCAGCGCCTTGTGAGGGCAAAAACCAAGATCCGCGATGCCGGTATTCCGTTTTCAATCCCTGACCGCACGCTTTGGCCGGAGCGTTTGGAAGCTGTGCTTGAGGCTATTTATGGCGCTTATAGCGCCGGGCTCGATGACATTGCTGAAATCACAGAAGACCGCGGCGTTGAGGCGTTGTTTCTGGCCGATTTGTTGGCGGTGTTGCTGCCCGAAGAGGCTGAAGCTTTGGGGCTCGCGGCATTGATTTGCTTTTCAGCGTCGCGGGCTGAAGCCAAGCTTGACGCCCAAGGCAATTTTGTTCCGCTCGATGCGCAAGACCCTGCGCTTTGGAATTCCCATTTCATTGCGCGTGGTGCACAGTGCCTATCGCGCGCTGAAACATTGCGGGCGATTGGACGGTTTCAGTTGGAGGCCGCGATCCAATCGGTGCATTCAGATCGGCGGCGATCGGGCGTTACCAATTGGCAGGCGATCGCACGGCTCTATGAAGGCTTGGTCGCGCTTTATCCGACCAGCGGCGTGATGGTAGCGCGGGCCTATGCGGTTTCAAAAAACGCGGGCGCAAAAGCGGGACTGAAAGCGCTGCACCAAATCCCAGCGGATATTTTGGCTGAGTTTCAACCAGCGCAGGCCTGTTTGGCGGCGTTGCTCGCTGAGGCGGGAGATGTGGCCGGTGCGGTGACTGCCTATGTCAAAGCAATTTCGCTCAGCCAAGACGAGCAAACACGGAATTATTTGCGCAGTTTGCTGGATGCGTTGCCAAGGCCAAGGTCGGTGGCATAGGTCGTTATTCGTTGTTCGTGGCTAGAAGTTCGCTGTCTTAGGCTTTGCTTGTCAGTTAACAGTATCAAAGTGTTTGCCTTCAACAATCTCAAACGCTTCGCCCATGGCAGCCAACATCCGTGCATCGGTAGCATCCAGCACATTTTGCGGCACGGCTTTCCATTGGCGGAGCGAATGCCATGAGATGATCAGAACCAGATAATCGGGCTCAGCTGGTTCATGCCAAACGGTCTTGCCGATATAGCCGGGGTAACGCGACAGCGTTTCAGACCAGATAGCTTTATCGTGAAACAGATAAGCGTCTTGCTTTGCGGCGGGCACGTGAATTTTAAGCCATTCAATGACCATTTTTTAGTTACCTAAATTCATGTGGTTTACTTTAGCTGCGAACGAATAAGACCTGAAAGCCAATAGAGCGTTTTCAGCTTAGTTGCCACATCTATTACAAAATCACGGCTTGACCAGACGACCCATGCCATAATGCTTAACATTAATAGAGGGGTAGGTACTAATCCGCACCAAGCCCCTTGCACTTCCCCCACATCCTCTCTAACAACCGAACCGTAACGTTCGTTACGGTTTGAGTGCTCGCCTTTATGAACAGCCATGTTGACATGAAAGAACTGACAGCGCGTCAGCAGGCTGTGCTGGATGCGACGTTGGCTGCGCTAGTGGACGAGGGCGATGCGCTGACGATGAGTTCGGTTTCGCGGCGGGCTTCGTGTTCCAAAGAGACCTTGTATAAATGGTTTGGCGACCGCGACGGTTTGCTCACCGCCACCGTGCGCTGGCAGGCCTCTAAGGTGAATGTGCCGGTGGTGGACAAAGCCACCCTTGATGCTGCGGCACTAACGGCAACGCTTGAGAGTTTTGCCCGCGATTGGCTCACCGTGATTTCCAGCGGCACGTCGATTGCGCTCAACCGAGTGGCTGTCAGCCATGCCGGTTCAGGCAAAAGCAAACTTGGCGAGATTGTTTTGAAAAACGGGCGTAATGCGATGGGCCTCCGGCTTGAGCCGGTTTTGCTTGCCGCGCGGGATGCCGAGATATTGGCGTTTACTAATGTTCAAGATTGCTTCCGCACGTTCTTCGGCCTTGTGCTGCGCGACACGCAAATACGCCTGCTGTTGGGCGATGACCTTAGCCTGACACAAACACAAATTTCCGCTGATGCTGATAACGCTTCCGCGCAATTCATGGCTCTTTACGGCCGCAACCCCCACTCAAAAGGATAAAACCATGCGTGTTTATTATGATCGTGACGCCGATCTGAATCTGATCAAGTCGAAAAAAGTTGTCATCGTCGGCTATGGCTCACAGGGCCGCGCTCATGCGCTTAACCTCAAAGAATCCGGTGCCAAGCATTTGCGTGTGGCGCTGAAAGAAGGTTCGCCAACCGCCAAGAAGGTTGAGGCTGACGGCCTTGAAGTGATGAATGTTGCCGACGCAGCCAAATGGGCCGACCTGATGATGATGGCGACGCCTGATGAATTGCAGGCCGATATTTGGAAAGCCGACATTGCGTCGAACATCCGTGATGGCGCGGCGATTGCTTTTGCCCACGGCCTTAACGTGCATTTCGGGCTTATCGAGCCGAAAGCCTCAATAGACGTGTTGATGGTTGCGCCAAAGGGCCCCGGCCACACTGTGCGCGGCGAGTATCTCAAAGGCGGAGGAGTGCCTTGCCTCGTTGCCGTTCACCAGAACGCCTCCGGCAATGCGCTTGACCTTGGCCTTTCATATGCTTGCGGCGTTGGCGGCGGGCGTTCGGGCATTATCGAAACCACATTCCGCGAAGAGTGCGAAACCGATTTGTTCGGCGAGCAAGTTGTGCTCTGCGGCGGTTTGGTTGAACTCATCCGCGCTGGTTTTGAGACCTTGGTTGAGGCTGGCTACGCGCCTGAAATGGCCTATTTTGAATGCCTGCACGAAGTGAAGTTGATTGTTGACCTCATCTATGAGGGCGGCATCGCCAACATGAACTATTCGATCTCCAATACCGCTGAATGGGGCGAATATGTCTCTGGCCCGCGCATCATTACGCCGGAAACCAAGGCAGAAATGAAACGGGTTTTGACCGATATTCAAACCGGCAAATTCACGTCTGATTGGATGCAGGAATACCGCTCCGGCGCAGCCCGCTTCAAAGGCATCCGCCGCATGAACGACCGCCACCAGATCGAAGAAGTCGGCGAGAAACTGCGCGGCATGATGCCTTGGATCGGCAAAAACAAGCTGGTTGATAAAGCGCGGAATTGATATTTTGGGCAGTCGGCAGTCGGCAGTCGGCAGTTGTAGGTCGCGCTTCGATGATCGAAAATTGACGTTATGAAATCGTCATTCCGGGTCTGGCTCTTTGCCAGAACCCGGAATCCAGCTTCGTGACCTGTCAGGACAAGTGCGAGGCATTGAAATTTTTTTCGACGACTTTCGGCTCTGGATTCCGGGTCCTCATAGACGCGCGTCCCGGAATGAGGACAAAATAGTCGTTTATCGCCCCGGCCAATCCCAGCTTGGCGGCTCATTATCAACGACAAGCGTTTCGCCGAAAGCCTTATCAAGCTGAATGCGTTTGGCTGCCGTTTGCCTCGCGATAGCATCCGCCAAAACTTCAGAATGCGTCACCACAACAATTTGAGATTGTTCAGATGCAGTTGTGATGAGTTTGGCCAGCGGTAAAAGCAGGTCCGGGTGCAGGCTGGTTTCGGGTTCGTTCAAAATCATAAAACGCGGCGGGCGCGGTGAGAGCAGCGCGGCGAGCAACATTATATAGCGCATTGTGCCGTCAGAAAGCTCGGCGGATTTGAGCGGGCGCCGCAGCCCGTGTTGCCGCATTTCAAGTTCAAAATAGCCGTTGTAATTGGAAACGGCGACGCGCGATTTAGGGAACGCATCATCGATAGCGGCGACAAGCGCTTCTCCTTCGCCAATTTCAAAAATGGTCTGCAAAGCGGCGGCGATGTTTGCGCCGTCCCCTGCCAAAACAGGGGTGCGTGTACCAACTTGTGGTAGCCGCGAGGCCGCATCGCGATCCGTCCGCAAATGGTCATAAAAGCGCCAATTGCGCATTTGCTCTCGTAGCATCAAAAGCTCAATACCATCTTTCGGGTCATTGGCATGGGTCATCATGGAATCAAATGATGCCAAGGATGTAGTCGCTTGCTGCCAACTGTTGCTGCTATCTTTCACACGCACACTCATGCCTTTGCGCGAAGCAATTTCATTATGCCAACCAAGCGTTTGACCAACCCAGAGGCTCTCCAGCTTTATCTCAGGGTCCTCGTTAAACATTGAGCTTGTCGGTATGGGCAGGCCAATATCAATCGCATAGCCATAATCTTCGCCAGCAAAACCAAGTTTTAGGGCTACAGGATTTTTTCGTGCAGTGCCTTGAACAGGATACTTTCCGGATTTTACATCGCGGGATATCGTTTCAGGCCCCGCCCATAAAGTGGAGCTGAGGCCGCCCTCTTGAGCCAAGGATTGAATAATGCGCCCGTTTGCAACATCGGCAAGCAAACGCAATGCGCGGTACAGGCTGGACTTACCGCTGCCATTTGCGCCGGTTATAATGTTAACCTGCTCTAGCTCAATGCAAAGTTCTCTGATTGAACGATAGCCAGCAATTGCAAGTTTTGTCAGCATGTCATTTATCCAAAGCCATGAGAATCAAATGAATATTGAAGCCGACATCACCCGCATCCTCGCTCAAGAACAAGCCCTCGTTTTCCCAACATTCGACGAGGTCACCGCTTGGGAGCTCGGCTCGAAAATCCGTGAGATAGCAGCGTCACGCAAGCAAGGCGTGTTCATCGATATCAGGCTGTGGGACAGGGTGTTGTTCACCCATGCTATGGCGGGCACATCGTCTGACAATGAGGATTGGGTGCGGCGGAAAGTGAATGTGGTGAAGCGGTTCCAGTGTGCATCATACCGCAAAGGGCTGGAACTGAAACGCGATGGCAAAGTGCTGGATGAGGCCGTGGGGTGCAGCCCGATAGATTATGCCGCGCATGGCGGTGGGTTTCCGGTGCGGATGGTAGGCGGGCCGATTATTGGCTGCATTACGGTATCTAACCTGCCGCAGCGCGAGGATCATAAATTGGCGGTTGAAGCGATTGCTGCGGTTTTGGGTGTGGACATTTCAGATATTACGCTCGACCAGTAGAGCGATATTTTGAATTTGAATGTGGTGGAGTTTGAGAGATGGCGGTAAATAATGCGGGTCGTTTAGCAGGCAAAGTCGCGCTGATTTCAGGTGGCGCAACGGGCATGGGCGGAGCGGCGTCGCTGCTGTTTGCTAAAGAGGGTGCGAAGGTCATTATTGTTGACCGTAACCTTGAAGAAGCGAAAGCGCGGGTGGCTGAAATCAAAGCCGCAAAGGGTAAAGCTATTGCGGTGAAGGCCGATGTTTCCAATGCCCGACAAGTGAGCGCAGCCGTCGCCAAGGGCATTGCAGCCTTCGGGCCAATTACAGTTTTGTTCAACCATGCCGGAACAATCGTCATCAAGCCGTTCCTCGAAACCACGGAGACAGAATGGGACTGGCTGCATGATGTGAATGTCAAATCCATGTTTCTGATGACCAAGGCTGTGTTGCCCAGCATGATCGCAGCGGGTGGCGGATCGATCGTCTGCACGTCATCGATTTCAGCTGAACTCGCAACGCCGATGGAGGTGCTATACTGCACCACCAAGGGCGCAACGCATATGTTCGCGCGCGCGATTGCGGTGGAATTTCGCGACCGGAATATCCGTTGTAACGCGGTGTGCCCGGGTTTTATCAAAACGCCGCATGGCCTCCGTGAAGTCAAAGATTTGCAGGCGCTTGGCGTTGATGTCTCCGACGCCGCAATTGCCGCAGCTCAAGGACGTATGGGCGAACCCGAAGATGTAGCGCGTGCCGCGCTGTATTTGGCCAGCGATGACTCAGCTTTTGTCACCGGCCAAAGGCTGTTTGTGGATAACGGGTTTTCCGCAGTGTGAGCTGAAGTCTACTAGCGGTCGTTTAACGGTCAACGCTGGTATTTTGCTCAAGTTTTTAACAAGAGGGTAGTGTTTTTGTCTTAGCTTGCGCCTTTCAAATGGGAGACGCTGCCATGATTACGAACGCTGTCAAATTTCTGGTTCTAGCAACCGCAATCATATGCACGCCAGCGCTTGCAGCAAGTACGGTCTACAAAGGCACTTGGAGTAGCGGCGTAACGGCATCGTTTTCGGTTAAAAGTGATGACGTCATTACTTATTGCTTTAACGATGTGCCATGTTCTGATTATCGGTTTGAAGGCACCGTCGATCTAATCCAGGTTACTTTCCCGGGCGATGGTCAATTCTTGGGCGCGTTTATGGAATTAACCAAAAAGGCAAACGGTCACTATTCGGCTGAATATTATTACGGACCGGAAGCTAACCAACGTCTCGGCACAAATCACGAGGCCACCTTTAAGGTGCGATAGTTCATGCGCGACAGTTTGAAACAAAAAATCATCGCGGTTTGCGATGCCAAGATTGACCAGAAAGGCCCGAATGTGGGCCTTTCGTTTTATGCGTTTTTCGCCAATCGCAATGATGATCCGGAGCTTTTAATGGAAGCGGCCGAATGGTGGATTCGTATGCATAGACTCGATCATTTTGAGAAGGCAGTGAAAATCAAGCAGCTGGTTTTGGGGATTTAGATTTTCCGCCGCAAAATTGCGACAGCCAGTAAAATTTGTCCGAGCATGATCGATGTGCGGCCAATGGCCTGCAAAGCTGCGGCTGGTGCAAATTGGTAGAATTCGTTAGGCACCAGCAGAAAGCTTGCAACCGCGCCGACGGTAAACAAAATGGCGGCAAGGCGCATTTTGCCGGCAAGGAAGATCGCCAGCATTAGCGCCCAAAGACCGGTCATTAGGCCAACGCCAAGCAACTCGCCAAGCGTGCCGCCGCCATATTCATTGAGCGCTGTAAAGGCAGCTTCGATGGCGGGGGCTTTGGAAACGTCTGCGGCGAGCAGATTGGCCAACGCTGGCATGGCGACAAGCCAACGCGCAATGCCGAGTGCTTTGAACATGGCGGCAAAGGCCATGAATGCAGCGGCGAGCCAGAGCGAAATGGATGGTTGTTTGCTAAGTCGCATCAGCAATGCGAGCCCAAGCGGCAAAGTGAGCAAAGATGAGGTTAGATATAGTCCGTAGCCAAAACGCACTTGGCTTAGGTTAGCGGAGATCGCGGGTAAAATTTCGTTATAGGGCAGGCCAAGGCTGGCGGGCCAGTTGATAGCTGCAGCAAGCACGCCAAAGGCGGCAAAAAACAAAGCCGGTTCGAGGATAAGCAGGGCGGCAGATAGCTTGCCAGCGCGAGGGGTTTCAATCGTGTTCATGGTGTTTTCCTTGAGGTTGATTTAATTTTCAAAACGGGGTGCAAGTGTTGCACGAACGGCGTCGTTGAGAGGGGTTTGAGGAAGAGGGCCGATAATGGATGTCAGCTTTTTGCCATCGAGCCGGTGCGGAACATCCCAGAGGTAACGCATTTCGAAAAGTTCGTTGACGATGGGAACAAACAGACGGACGAGTTGCAGGAAGCCCCAAGGGAACGATTTGACTGGGATTTTTTTGCCGGTTTTTTCGAGCATTATGGTATTGATGGCTTCGACCAGTTCAGTGCCATTTTTGCTGAAGTGACCAAGAAAGTTGAAACTTTCAAAGCCGTGCGGAGTGTGGGTGTCGACCAGCCGCGCGGCGGCTTCGCCGACATCGGGTATATAGGCCCATGAATGACCGATATTCATGTTGCCGGGGTAGGCGATGGATTTTGGCACGCCCGGCTTGCCACCAAACAGGCCTGCTTCAAACCACGTGCTAACCGCGCCCGGGCCGAAAAAATCTCCCATACGCAATACAATCGTATTGACGCCATCGCGTGCGGCTTCTTCCAAGGCCCGCTCCATGACAACGCGGATTTTGCCTTTGCGGGTGACAGGGTTTTGCGGTGAGGTCTCAGTTAGAACCTCGCTAGCATCCGGCCCATAATTGTAGATGTTTCCCGGAAATAGGATTGCTGCGCCCGAGGCCTTGGCAGCGGCTATTGCATTGCTGAGCATTGGTAATGCGTCACTGG
>JANMFT010000206.1:0-3267 GCA_031374255.1 Limoniibacter sp.
GCTCGCTGGTCACCGGCGAGAGCGCACCAGTCACGCTTGTCATAGGTACAACGGTTGAAGCTGGCACACTCAATTTAACTGGTTCAATCGATATTCTGGCCACCAGAGCGGCAGGAGATTCATTTCTCGCGGAAATGACGCGCATGATGACAGCGGCGGAACAAGGCCGTTCCGGCTACGTGCGTGTTGCCGACCGGATGGCGCAAATCTATGCCCCTGCCGTCCATGTGTTATCATTCATTTCATTTATGGGCTGGATGGTTTGGACATCCGGCGATTGGCACCAGTCTTTGACCGTGGCCATTGCTGTGTTGATTATCACATGCCCTTGCGCCTTGGGGCTGGCCGTGCCGGTTGCCCATGTGGTGGCTGCGGGGCGGCTTTTTACCAGCGGCATTTTGATGAAAGACGGCTCCGCCTTGGAGCGGATGGCAACAATTACAGATGTGTTTTTTGATAAAACCGGCACTTTAACAACCGGCAGGCCAAGTGTTGCAACAAGCTCAATTCCTGTTGGCACTCCACAGTCTTTGGCAAAAAGCCTCGCGTCCCACAGCACGCATCCAGCATCCAAAGCACTTGCAGGATTTTTAAGCGCGGCCCCAATCATCGATCTGGATGATGTCTACGAAATTGCTGGATGCGGAATTGAGGCAACACATGATGGGAAGAGGATTAGATTGGGCAGGATGGATTGGGTTGCCGAAATTACGGCTAAATCATCACGCAATCTTGCGAACGAAGGCGTTGCGTTTGCGATCGAAGGCCAACCGATTTTTATCTCGCGGCTGTCTGAAACATTGCGGCCTGATGCTGCTTGGGTCACCTCAATTCTTCACCGTGATGACATTTCATGTTCGCTTATCTCAGGCGATAGTCAATTGCCCGTCACTCGCATTGCAACCGCGGTCGGCCTTACAAACTATTATTGCAACATGCGCCCCGCCGAAAAACTCGCCATGATCAATGCGGCGGAAGCTTCCAGACGAAAAGTCTTGATGGTCGGTGACGGGCTGAATGATGCGCCAGCATTGGCAGCGGCAACTGTCTCGATGGCACCCTCCAGCGCCTCTGATGTCGGGCGCTCGGCGGCGGATTTTGTGTTCACACGGCCCAGTCTCGATTCAATCATTCAAGCCCGCGATATTGCGCTTGCGACAAATAGGATCGTCCGGCAGAACTTTGGTTTGGCAATCACTTATAACATTATAGCCGTTCCCTTGGCGATGGCTGGCCAACTCAACCCGCTTTTCGCCGCCATTGCCATGTCAAGCTCATCAATCATTGTGGTCGGCAATAGTATGCGGCTCTATCTCTTAAAACTGCGATCACCCGCCGCAGAATACACGGCACAGGGTTACAGTTTGACGCGGGAAGGGGGATTGGCATGACGATGGTCATGTACCTGCTGCCGGTCGCGCTTGGTCTCGGTGCTCTTGGCCTTGGAGCATTTTTATGGACACTCAAATCGGGTCAATATGACGACCTTGATGGAGCGGCGTGCCGTATTTTGCATGATAAGGACGAAACCCCCTTGGCCGATGCACCGCATCGTTGACACTTCACACTGTGCACCAGACTGTTTCGTTAAATCTTAAACTTTATCATGGGCGTCGGTTCAGTTTGCGTTCAATTCAACCCGCCAAAAGCAGTGTACGTCGGTGACAATTCACGCTGATATCAAAGAGATCTGAGCATGCGGCGAGACTTTTGCGACGGTGCGTAAACTGCACAAATCACAGATATGTCTTGATCGGCAGCCGCCTCACGATTGACGCTAGGGCGCGCCGCCGTAAGGACGCTTGAGGGTCAACCGCAAGGGTTCGCAGGACACCTTTGCGCGTCATTGCCCAGCGCAGGGCATGAGCTTGCAGGGTGACGGCATAGGCCTGTTCGGGCGCGCAGAAAGTGTCGAATTGCGTAACCATTCTGGCGGCAAGTTCCGGTTCTTCGAACATCAGCCCCAGCTCGGTATTGATCAATGCCGACCGCAGATCATAGTTCAGGGACCCGATAATCACCGTTCGAGTGTCAATGATAAACACTTTGGCATGCAGCACTTCGGGTTTTTGCCCGCGTAATGCGGGTTTTGAAAACTCATATATCCGCGCTCCCGCGGCCAGTAATGGTTTACGGTAATGACAGTAAGCTCCAAATACTATCACCTTGTCGGTCGCAACCAGCGCATTGGTCAGCAGGGTTACCCCGACGCCGCGCGCCAAGGCCTGTTTCAATTCCTCCAAACCGGTATCACCGGGCACGAAATAGGGGGTAATCAAGCGAAGGTCGCTTTTGACAGCCGCAATCACGGCTGACACAGATTTGGAAATCCAAGGCGAGGAATGCAACCCGTATGCCTTGTCTGGTGGGTCCGCCAACAGCTGCACTTTGTCCGTCCAGCGCAATTGCTCCGTCAAAAAGGTATCTGCAACGCGCCCCGTTAAAGAATGCGCAAGGAACCGGCGCGACGGCGCGGTGGAGACATTGCGGGCCAAACGCCTTCGAAATGCAGGCCCGTCAATTGTCAGCTTGGGCCAAAGAGCCGCAATTGGAAGCGATAAACTAAGGTTCCAATAGCTGTCGAATACGTTGGACACCTCCGCCACTTTGGGGCCCACCATCAGAACATCGGCATCGATCGACATCAGGCTGCCGTCGTCCGCACCGAAATAAGTGTTGCCGATGTTGCGTCCGCCAAGGATCGCCAGCCGCCCGTCGGTGATCCATAATTTGCCATGCATGCGCCTGTTGAACCGCGCCAAACCCAACAGCATTTCTGCTACCCGCCGCACCACATGCCCGCGTTGGCGGAGTGGATTGAACAGCCGCACTTCGATCAGGGGATGCTGCGACAGCGCAAGAAACGTGCGGTCGAAACCCTGCACGTTCACATCATCAAGCAGCAGGCGGATGCGCACGCCACGGTCCGCAGCGGCTACAAGCGCGTCAATGAGCAACCACCCGGCCAGATCGGTGCGCCAGATGTAATACATCAGATCCAAGGATCGCCCCGCCTGCGCCGTCGCCAGCGCGCGCGCGGCAAAGGCATCGGCATTGTCCAACAATAACATCAAGCCATTCTTGCCAGAGTGAGTTTGCTCCAATGGCCCAAGCAGTTGATCGAGCGCGCTGGGCGGACCTGTGACAGGCAACGACTGCGATGCAGGACCGCGGACACGCTTCAGGAACTGCCGGTAGGATCGATGCGCGCCCCATGACGCAAATGCAATGATTGCAATAAGCGCGACGAGCCAGATCAGAGCGTCC
>JANMFT010000230.1:0-3208 GCA_031374255.1 Limoniibacter sp.
AGCGGGCGTGTGAATGCCTTGGCGACGCGCCGCTCATACTTTGCCAAATCCGTCCGGAAAATATGCAATGCACCCGACAAAGTTAGTTTGCCTTTGAATTTTGCGGGATCAATGCCGCCCGCCATTTTGGTGTGGCCAACGCCAATCGTCCAAATCTCTTTCACATCGCGGTATGGTGACAGAACAATCGCTTCATGTGCGATGATTTCCATCAAGCCTTTATTGGATGTGCGCTGAATCATATGAGCCGCCTTAATATGCTTCTTGACGTCAGCATAGAACGGCTGGCGTTTGCGGGGATAGTTTGGCAAGCTATGACTATAAGGTGTTGTTTGTGAGGGTTGCAGGCATGAATATTGTGGTTGGCATAAGCCCGGTTAAATCTGAATTTGAAGCCGGTGTGCTGACCCTGACTTTGGACAACCCGCCCGCCAACGCATTGTCGATTGCGGTTTTGGAGGCCTTGAAAACTGCGTTCGATAATGCCGCCATTGATAAATCTGTCCGCGTGATTGTGCTTGAAGCTTTCGGCAAATTGTTTTCGGCTGGTCACGACCTCAAGGAAATGACCGCCGCGCGCAAAGATGTCGACCGGGGCAGGGCTTTTTTCGAGCGCACCATGAAGCTTTGCGCCGAAGTTATGCTGGCCATCGTCAAAAACCCCAAACCTGTGATTGCCAAAATTGACGGCATGGCAACTGCCGCCGGTTGCCAATTGGTGGCGAGCTGCGATTTGGCGATAGCCTCTGACGACTCGAGTTTCGCCACCCCGGGCGTCAATATCGGGCTGTTCTGCTCAACGCCGATGGTGGCGCTCAGCCGCAATGTGCATCGCAAACACGCCATGGAAATGCTGCTGACGGGCGAAGTGATTGACGCCGCGACCGCCCGTGAATTCGGCCTCGTCAACCGTGTGGTGCCCCGTGAATATCTGAATCAGATTGTCGATAAATACGTGCAAACCCTTGTTTCTAAATCAGCTTCGACGCTGAAAATTGGCAAGCAAGCGTTTTACGAGCAGGCTGAAATGGGCTTGAGCGAAGCCTATGATTACACCGTGCGGGTGATGGTTGAAAATATGATGGCCCGCGATGCCGAAGAAGGCATTGGCGCGTTTATTGAAAATCGCAAACCGGAGTGGGTGAGGGAGTGAGTTATTTCTTTGTCTAATGATAACGGCAAGACACAATTTCCAAAAATTGTTCGGGATGTTTGCCAAAGACGCGATACACTAACCGATGCTCATCGTTGATCCTGCGAGACCATTCGCCCTTTCTGTCACCCTTTAGCGGTTCAGGCTTACCTAAGCCAATAAATGGTGTGCGCCGCATTTCCGAAATCAGCATATCGATTTTAGCGCAAATATCGTCGTCGCTCTGCCGCCAGTGTTGGTATTGATCCCAACCTGTCGGAGCGAAAATGATTTTCATGCGGCTTGCTTCTTGCGCGCATTGAGCTCGGCCAATGGCACTAAATGACCGTCTTCATCAAACTCAACTTCAAAACCCTTGCCTTCATTCAACTCTTGAATGCTCAAACGCAGCATTTCGGCATTCGCCGGATTCGACAGCAAATAGTCAGTCTCTTTCCAGCTTTCATATTCTTCAAGCGTAATCATCACCATATGCTTTTTGCCGCCGGTGCGGGTGATGATCAGTTCTTTGGAATCATCGTCTACCTGATCCATAAGCTTAGCCATATTGGCACGGAATTCAGATTGATTGACAATGGCCATGATGTTTCTCCTGATTGTGCACTCATTATAGTACAATAATCAGGACAAAACAACGGCAATCTAGTTTGAAATTGTAATCCGTAAGAACACCCCGTTGCGCCGTTTGAATGGAAACAGGTCACTTGGCTCATAGCGTTCACATGCAATCACACGGCAGCTACGCGTATCCTTGGCAGGCACGCTGGCCCATTTGCCGATTTCATCCCGCTCGCAATAGCGGCTGTCGCCAACATAGCGGTCATAAAGTGTTAGGCTCGGGTTGCGTTTAGACGGGTAACGCAAAATTGCCGCGCCGTTTTGAATGAGTTTGGTTTGGACAGTGGCGCAGCTCAATTTGTTGGTGTTAACGCGTTCAATGGCCTGTGCAGGAAGTGCGAAAACGCCGAGTAATAAAGCTGCAATTGAAACTGTTTTCAGAAGCGACATCGGGCAAACCTCGCGTTAGGATGGAAATTGATAGTCACGCCTGTAAACCAAACCGCAAATGAATAGTTCCATATGAGCCATGATCATTACGACAATTCCGTGATTGAGGCGATACTGGCCTCAACCAAAACCATTGCCATGCTCGGCGCTTCTGCCAATGAAACACGGCCAAGCTGGTTTGTGATGCGCTATCTGATAGGCAAGGGTTACACCGTGATCCCGGTCAACCCGGGGCAGGCGGGCAGCGAAATTTTGGGCCAAACCGTTTATGCGACGCTGGCCGATATTCCTGTCGCGATTGACATGGTGGACGTATTTCGCCCGGTTTCCGCACTGCCGGCAATCATTGACGAAGTTCTGGCGTTGCCAACTTTGCCAAAAGTGCTGTGGACGCAGCTGACCATCCGCGATGATGTTCAGGCCGCGCGTGCAGAAGCGGCTGGTGTCATAGTAATCCAAAACCGTTGTCCGAAAATTGAGTTTGCGCGGCTGTCCGGTGAAATCGGCTGGACAGGCGTTTCTTCCGGCATCATCTCATCGCGCAAACCTGTGCTCTTAAAGGGCGTTCAAAGCTTTGGTTTGCCTGAGAAAACCAAGGATTAGCCCCGCTGCGCGCAAAGCCATTCCAAAGCCAAGCGCAAATCGCAAAACCACGCCTTTGACGGGCCGCCAAACATCAGCCATATGGTCGCAACGCTTTTTAAGGGAGAAGTATAATGTCCGCCAAAAAACCAGGTTTTGATACGCTGCAAGTTCACGCCGGAGCGCGGCCAGACCCATCCACCGGCGCGCGCGTGACGCCGATTTACATGACAACGGCCTATGTGTTTGACAGTGCAGACCATGCGGCCTCATTGTTTGCGCTCAAAGCCTTCGGCAACATCTACACCCGCATCATGAACCCGACGCAGGCCGTGCTCGAAGAGCGGGTCGCAGCGCTTCACGGTGGCACAGCGGCGCTGGCCGTGGCTTCCGGCCATGCCGCACAGCAATTGGTGTTCCACTCTATGATGCACCCGGGCGATAATTTCGTCGCGGCCAACAAAC
>JANMFT010000233.1:0-3042 GCA_031374255.1 Limoniibacter sp.
TTGACACATGGTGGCAAACCGAAACAGGTGGTATTTTGATCTCGCCGTTGCCCGGCGCAACTACACTGAAACCCGGTTCGGCAACACGGCCTTTCTTTGGCATCCAGCCGCAGATTGTTGACAATGAGGGCAATGTGCAAACCCAAACCAAGGCTGAAGGCAACCTTTGCATAATTGATTCATGGCCCGGCCAGATGCGCACCGTGTTCGGCGATCATGAGCGTTTCATTCAAACTTATTTTTCGACTTACAAAGGCAAATATTTTACAGGCGACGGCGCAAAACGCGATGAGGACGGCGATTACTGGATCACCGGCCGTGTTGACGATGTGCTGAACGTTTCGGGCCACCGTATGGGCACGGCGGAAGTCGAATCAGCACTCGTCAGCCATGATTGGGTTTCTGAGGCCGCCGTTGTCGGCTACCCGCACGACATAAAAGGCCAAGGCATATATTGCTATGTGACGCTGATGGCAGGGCAAACCGGCGATGAGGCTTTGAGAAAAGCGCTCGTCACCCATGTGCGCGCTGAAATCGGGCCATTTGCTGCGCCCGATAAAATCCAGTTTGCACCTAGCCTGCCCAAAACCTGTTCCGGCAAAATCATGCGCAGAATTCTTCGCAAAATTGCCGAAGATGATTTCGGCGCATTGGGCGATACTTCAACCTTGGCCGACCCGAGCGTTGTGGATGATCTGGTTGCCAACCGGCAAAACAAAAAGGCTTAATTGAGAGACTGTCAGTCCGGCATGATCGCGGATGCAACGAAAAGCGTTGCATCCGCCGGTTTCAATTAGGCATAATTCCAGTCGCTCAGGCTTGACCATACCTGCTCATAAACAAACTCGAAATTATCAATGTCAGCTGCCGTCCATTGAGGGCTGGGGGTTGGCAACGTTGGGAGAACCGGCATAGGAAAAATAAACATGGGGTCAGGGACAGCTTCAGGTAGCTCTACATCCGGTAATGGCAGACCATTTTGCTCCAATATTGCGATGGTAATCCAATTGATCAAGAACGCAGTGTTATCACTGGCCATACCACCGGGGCCGAGTGACAAAACACCCGACCAATCGTGTCCACCAAAGCCCAATCCGGATAAAAAGCCTCCACCGCCTCCACCGCCTCCATTGGAAATCTGATTGTCTTGCTTTAGCGCGGTAACGACAATTTCGTCCATTTCATCGGTGGCGTCAGACATGTGATATCTCCGGTTAAATCCTGATGAGTGTGTCCCCGCGTCAACCTTATGTTTCAAATCTAACACCTTTGTGTCAATCAATGCTTTGGACACAAATTATTACGATCGGAACTTAGATTGCGGCCATCATCTTGATCTCCAAGATCCTTGCTCTGATTGACACATGCCTTCATGCGTTTTGTAGCATGAATAAAGTCTGCAACGCCTGACCAAAAACACGTTGCCAAAGCGGACGATCCGTTCCAGTTTCATTCACAGTCAAATTATTAGGAGCAAGTCTTTTGGCTTTTGACACCAGTGGCGATGTGATTGAATTAAATGCGGCCCGTGCCGGTCGCGACAGGCTCCCAATCACATTCCACCGCACCGAGCTTGATGCAATTTTGCGCATTTATTCTTTGATGGTGGGCGCTGGTGAATGGCGCGATTACGCATTGTCGCACCTTCATGACCGCGCAATTTTTGCAGTCTATAAACGTGCCCATGAGACCCCTTTGTTTCGCGTCGAGAAAATACCTGGAACGAAACAGGGCGCATTTGCCGTGCATGGTTCTGACGGGCGTATTTTGAAACGCGGGCATGAGATCAAAAATGTGCTCACAGTTTTCGAGCGATTGTTAAAATTGGCGGATGCAAAAAACGGCAGGTTTTAAAGGCTGTTTTAAGGCTGCAACCGGTCAGCCACGCTTGAGCCATCCGGCAAAGTTTGCCGTCCGTCATTGAGCGCAATTTGCATCACCATCGTGTCCAGCCAGCGGCCAAATTTAAAGCCTGAGCCAACCATTTGGCCTGTTTCTTTGAAACCCAGACGGCGGTGCACTCCAATAGAACCCATAGAGTTCTCGCTGTCGCCAATAATAGCCACCATTTGGCGGAAACCACGCGCGGTGCATTGCGTCATGAGTTCGCCGAGCAAAGCCGAACCCACGCCTTTGCGCTGGGCTTCGGGGGCCAGGTAAATCGAATCTTCGACCATAAACCGGTAAGCCATGCGCTCGCGGAACATATTGCCATAGGCAAAACCCGAAATAATGCCGGCCTCTTCCGCAACCAGATAGGGAAACCCGCGCCGCAAAATTGTGGCGCGTCGTTTGCACATTTCATCAAGAGAGGGCGTTTCAAGCTCATAGGTCGCTGCAAAATGCGTGACAGCATGATCATAAATGTCATGCACACTTAGCATATCTTCAGGCAAGCAGTCGCGGATAACCATAAACCCTTTAACTCATCTTTTTGGCGACGGCTTCCATCAGCCGCACTTTTGCTGAAAGGTCTGCGGTCATGCGTTCTTTAATATCCAAAGCGGTGTTTGGATATTCATCCAGGATGCGACGGAACAAGGGTCTCGGCAGCCGCAAGAGGCGGCACTGTGTTTGCGCTATGATTGTGCTTTGCCATTCACAGCGTGTCAGCAAAGACAGCTCACCGATCAGCGTTCCCGGTTCTGAGAAACTGCGCTCAATTTGGTCATCCTCATCATCACCGGCGAGCCGGGCCAGAGTGCCTGATGTCAGCACAAAGGCACACTCAGCGATATCACCTGCGCGGCACAGGCGGCGGCCTTCAACCAAATCATAAGGCTCAGCGCCAAATGCAATTAACCTGAGTTGATCATCACCAAGGGTCGCAAACATCGGGACGCGGGCCAGAACCGCCATATCATTTTCAAGTGCCATAAAGCGCTTGTCGCATTTTCCGCAAAAGTGGCAATAGTTTTATTGCGTCTGAACCCGCTAAGGGTTCAGCCGGTAACCGCCGCTATCAGTCACCAGAATTTCCGCGCGCTGCGGGTCACGCTCAATCTTTTGGCGCAAGCGGTAAACATGGGTTTCCAGCGTATG
>JANMFT010000235.1:0-3356 GCA_031374255.1 Limoniibacter sp.
TGTCGCGCTGCCGTTTCGCGGGCCTTATGCGGCGACAAAATTCGCGCTTGAAGGCTTGATGCTGTGCCTCAAATTGGAATTGGCTGACACCAACATTAGTGTGAGCTTGATTGAACCTGGTGCGGTAAAATCCAAAATCGCTACCAATGCGCTGCCGCATTTTGAAAACAATATCGATATTGAAGCATCGCCGCATCGCGCCGCCTATCAGGCGCAACTTAAACGTCTGCGCCAAGGCGGCATTGAATCGCGCTGGAAGCCGGGGCCGGAAGCTGTGATGAAAGTACTGCACCATGCCCTCAACGCGAAGCGTCCACACGCGCATTATGTGGTGACAATAACCGCAAAACTGGGCCTTTTGATGCAGTGGGTTTTACCGCGATCATTGAATTACCGTTTGCTTGCACATCGCGGCTAGCGGCGTATGAGACAAGGGGGCACATTCCGCTGTCCCTGCTTCATGCCTAAAGCCGCTTCACATTAATTGAATTGGAAAACCCGATGGGCCTCGCCTTACAAATCTTAATCGTCATCGCCATGGGCGCAGTTGCCGTGGCGCTGCTTTATGGCCTTCGAAATATGATGAAAGGCGGTGATGCCAACCTTTCCAATAAACTGATGCAATTGCGCATTTTGCTGCAATTTATCGCTGTAGTGCTGATTGTATTAGCTATTTACTTTTTCCGTCCGGCATAAGGTGCAATCATGGTTTTATTAAATCGCATTTACACCCGCACCGGCGATAATGGCACGACAGCGCTTTCCACTGGTGAGCGCCGCCCGAAATTTGATCTGCGCGTGTCAGCCTACGGTACCGTCGATGAGACCAATGCCTGCGTTGGTATCGCCCGTGAAATCCCAGGCATTGAAACGCACATCGCAGCGATGTTGATGCGCATCCAGCATGATTTGTTTGATCTGGGGGCTGACCTTGCTACGCCGGAAGGTGAAACAAAGCCAGCTTGGGAGCCGCTTCGCATAACGGCAGGCCAAGTCACGCGCCTCGAAGCGGAAATCGACGAACTCAATGCCAATCTGGAGCCGCTTCGCTCTTTCGTGCTGCCCGGCGGATCACAAGCCTCTGCCGCATTGCATCTCGCACGCACCGTATCACGTAGAGCCGAGCGATTGATTGTGGAACTCGCCGCCATTGACGGCGAAGTGGTCAGCGCTGAGGCCATTCAATATATCAACCGTCTGTCAGATTTTTTGTTTGTCGCTTCACGTGCCGTCAATGACAATGGCGTGCGTGATGTGCTATGGGTTCCAGGAAAAAACCGGTAAGTAAAAACCGGTAAGCAAAAAACCTGAATTTATGTGAGAGGCTAAAGTTACGTGTTCATACCTCTCCACGATTCAAACAGCCTCAAACATATTCGCCTGCAATTTGTGACAATTGGCTTGATCATTGCCAATATCGCGATCTATTTCCTGAGCACCACCGGAAGCACAGATCAAGTGACGGTCGCGCAGGTTGCGCTGTCTTTCATCCCTTCTGAATTTGCAGGCGGGCCGAAAGTCTACGACACCGGTCTTCCCATTCCCGAAAGCCTGACCCTCTTCACACACGCGTTTTTCCACGGCGATTTGTTTCACCTTGGCGGCAATATGCTGTTTTTATGGGTGTTTGGCGACAATGTTGAAGATGCTATGGGGCATTTCAAATATCTGATATTTTATCTGCTCTGCGCTGCGGCAGGTGCCTTGATGCATAATTATGCCAGCCCCGGCTCGCAAATTCCCTTGATTGGTGCGTCGGGGGCAATCGCCGGCGTGCTTGCCGCCTATCTCATTTTACACCCGAAGGTGAAAATCTGGGTGCTCGCTTTTGCTCGAATTCCACTCAGGATTCCCGCATGGATCGCGCTGGTGCTATGGATTGGAATGCAGGTCGTGATGTTGTTTGCCTCGCCGGAAGATGAAGTTTCTTGGGGTGCGCATGTTGGCGGCATTATTGCCGGGCTGCTTTTAGTATTCATTTTCAAGCGCCGCGACGTGCCGTTGTTTGACCGCGAGATTGTGTTGCCCAAAGCCGTCGAAACTCTGGCACCGGGCGAAGCGCGCACATCAGTGCCGGTAACGCGTTGGGGTCGTGCCAAGGAATAAAGCTGAAGCTTTGTTAGTTGACGTAAACGTCAATATTTGTTAGCCGCAACGCTTAAACAATCACTTGGCTCTTTTGCGGCTTCAGCCCGCCTTCGCGCGACGATCTGACGATGGACAAGGTTCAAGCAAAGCCGCACAATGGCGCAATAATATCTGGGAAGAAAACGCATGAAAATTCTGGTTCCGGTCAAACGCGTTGTCGATTACAACGTCAAAATTCGCGTAAAGGCCGATGGCTCCGGCGTTGAGCTTGCCAACGTGAAAATGTCGATGAACCCGTTTGACGAAATCGCTGTTGAAGAGGCCTTGCGCCTCAAAGAAGCAGGCAAGGCTGATGAAATTATTGCTGTTTCCATTGGGCCTGCCCAAGCGCAGGAAACCATCCGCACCGCTTTGGCGATGGGCGCTGACCGTGGCATTCTTGTTAAAACCGATGAGTTTGTGGAACCGCTCGCCGTCGCCAAAATCTTGAAAGCCATCATTGCCGAAGAGGCCCCCGGCCTTGTAATTTGCGGCAAGCAAGCCATTGACGATGACAGCAACCAGACCGGCCAGATGCTGGCGGCTTTGCTCGGCTGGGGCCAAGGCACATTTGCTTCCAAAGTGGTAATTGACGGCAACAAAGCCCATATCACCCGGGAAGTTGATGGCGGCTCGCAGACGATTGTACTGAATTTGCCGGCGGTTGTTACCACCGATTTACGCCTCAACGAGCCACGCTATGCTTCATTGCCAAACATTATGAAGGCCAAGAAAAAGCAGCTCGATGAAAAAACGCCTGCCGATTACGGCGTCGATGTCAGCCCGCGTTTGAAAGTGCTGCACACCGAAGAGCCCGAAAAACGTAAATCCGGCGTCAAAGTAAAATCTGTTGCTGAACTTGTTGAGAAACTCAAAGCCGAAGCCGGCGTATTGTAAGGAAAACTCACATGGCCATTCTTCTTCTCGCAGAACACGACAATGCGCATTTGTCTGACCAAACCGCAAAAGCGCTTACTGCCGCGCATTCTATTGGCGGCGATGTGCATATTTTAGTGGCCGGCCAGAATGCCAAAGTGGTGGCCGACTCTGCCGCCAAACTAAAAGGCGTCGCCAAAGTAATATTGGCCGATGATGCTTTGCTCGGTGCCTACCTTGCAGAAAACGTCGCCGCTCTAATGGTGTCTATGGCAGGTGGCTATGACACAATAATTGCGCCTTCGACGCCTATGACTAAAAATATTATGCCGCGCGTGGCCGCCATGCTCGAC
>JANMFT010000244.1:0-6084 GCA_031374255.1 Limoniibacter sp.
GCGCTTCATTTCGCCCCGCGCTTCCATGTCGAGTTGGACGCATTTGAACCACCGGCCCGCTGTCGCACCGCCCGGAAATAAATCATCCGGCAACAACGTCTTTGCCGTCAATTGGATGTCTGCAATTTTCATGCCCGGCGGAGATGATGGAGCAGCGGCAACGAATGCCGCTTTGGCAGCATGAAACTTTGCCGCGTCAACATTGACCGGTTTGTTGTCCGGGCTGGTGAAATTCAAAACCTCGATTTTGCCGGTCATGTGTCGCCCTCCTTTTTCAGGCCCTTAAGCAGCGCATAAATTGCCGTGGCGTGGCCGTGACCCAAGCCATAATCGGCTTTCAGCCAATCTGTGATTTGCGTCGCTTTCTTGCCCGGATCTATCGCTCCACCATTCATTAAACCCTTGGCCTCAGCCAGTGCTTTGAAGTCAGCAGGGCTAAGGCCGGTTTTGGTTTTGATATTGTCGATATAGGCTTGAAAGCTCATGACTATTGCTTTCAGCTTTGCATCACATTGCCGGTGAAGCTCACCATCCAAGGTGTTCCGAATTTATCATCGACCATGCCAAAACGCTCTGCCCAAAATACCTTGTCAATCGGCATGGAAATTTCGCCGCCGTCACTCAGTGCCGCAAAAATACGGTCTGCTTCAAGCGCGCTGTCTACTTCAACGTAAAGCCGAAATCCTTGTGGTTTTTGATACAAATTGGCCGGCGCATCCGAAGCCATAATTGCGGTATCGCCAATATTCAGCATCGCGTTCATCACCAGATCATCGCCGCCCGGCATTCGTGCAGCGGCATCTGGCGCGTCCTTGTTGAGCATCAAGCCGCTAACTTTTGCACCCATTGTCGATGTGTAAAACTCGATTGCCTTGGCGCAATTACCATTGAAGAATAAATAGCTCATCGTATGCATTTTGTTTTCTCCTAATATTTACGTTACGGTTGCAAAGAATTCGTCGGCGTTTTGTTGCTTTATGCTTCCGGCTTTTGGTCTGTCATCCAGAACGGTTCCCAAATGTGGCCGTCTAAATCGTGGAAGCTTTGGGAATACATAAAACCCAGATCCTGCGGTTCACGAACCGAGGTTCCGCCGGATACAATCGCTTTTGCAGTCATCGCATCCACGGCCGCGCGGTCTGCCAACTGAATGGCGACGAGAACTTCAGTGGATTTACGCGCGTCGGAAAGCGGAGTTGAGATAAAGGTTTTGAAATAATCTTCTTGCAGCAGCATCGCGGCGGTATTGTCATTGAGCGTTAGCGCTAACGCGTTCTCGCCTGAGAATTGCTCGTTAAATGAAAAACCGAGGCCTGCAAAGAACGCGCGCGTTGCCGCGACGTTTTTGATCGGCATGTTGATATAGGTTCCTGAAATCATCTGCGTATCCTCGAAATTCTTGGGTTCAAATCGTTTTTACAAGTTCTTCCAAATGGGCTTAGAGTGTTTTCGCAAGCTCTTCGAGCTGGGCTTAGAGTGTTTTCGCAAGCTCTTCGAGCTGGACTTATAGCGTTTTCGCCAGCTCTTCGAGCTGGTCGGTGGCAGCGCCCCAGCCGGGATAAAAGCCCATGTCTTCGTGTTCCTTGGCTTTTTCGGCGCTCCAATGGCGGGCACTCACATCATATTTTGTGCCGCCATCGATGTCGGAAAAATTTAACGTTGCAACAAACATCATATTGCCGGTCGGTACCCAGCCGGGTTTGAAGGCATCGGTGAATACCAGTTTTTTGCCGTGCTCGAGTTCCAGCCAAATACCGGGTTCACCGGAAGGTTCCTCGCCATTTGGCCCGCGCATTTTGGTGTAAAATTCGCCGCCTGACCGTAAATCCACACGGGCCTCAACGGTTTTCCATGGGCGCGGGCAGAACCATTGTGTGATCAGTTCCGGCTCCGTCCAGCATCTCCAGACGGCCATGCGCGGCGCAGCGATTGTGCGGCTGAAAGCAAGTTCGGTTGGTGATTTCATCATATTTACTCCCTAATGCTGCGTGGAAACATGCCTGTTGGTTTCAAACAGTAATTCTGCATAGCGCCTCAAATGTTGTGCCATTTCCACAGCCGTTTCAGCTTTGCCGGTGGCCTTGGCCAAAATGAATGCGCCTTGAAGGGCGGCTTGCGTAAACTGCGCAAGACTTTCAGGCGAAAACGCGGCACCGGGGCAATGCATTTCTTGAGCGGCAGCAATATCCGGCACCAGCGTTTCGGCATGGTTGAATATGCTGTCGGCACAAGCCTGCTTTATGGCAGCACTTGCCTCGTGAATTTCTTGGACAGTCGTTCCAACAAAACAGGTAAAATCAGCTGGCTCGCCTTCTAAAATCGCAATCCGGAAATCGATATAACCCAAGAACCGGTCCAAAGGATCGCCATGTAAATGGTAGGGCGCTGCGGCGAAAAAACCGCCGGTTACAGCACTCCAATAATTGGCAGCAGCAACACCCATAGCTTCCTTGTCCTTAAAGTGATGGAAGAAAGCGCCTTTGGTGACGCCCGCTTCCGCGCAAATATCGTCGATACGGGTTGCACCAAAACCTTTTTGGCGCACTAACCTGAGTGCGGAGTTTAGAATTTTATCCCGTGTGGGTATTTTAGGTTTCTCGTTCATAAGCAATACATACCGACTGGTTGGTATGTTGTCAATCGATTGTTTTATTGACTTCAACCTTACCCCTTGCCACAAGCCGCCAACTGTTTTGGAACTCAAATCAATGTCTGAATCTTTGAAAAGCGAAGTGGCGCGGCGGCGCACGTTTGCGATCATCTCACACCCGGATGCGGGTAAAACCACGCTTACTGAAAAGCTGTTGTTGTTCGGCGGCGCTATCCAGCTGGCTGGTGAAGTAAAGGCAAAAAAAGACCGTATCTCCACGCGCTCTGACTGGATGAAAATTGAGCGCGAGCGCGGCATTTCGGTGGTGACATCCGTGATGACGTTTGAATATGACGACCATATTTTCAACCTGCTCGATACGCCGGGGCATGAAGATTTTGCCGACGACACCTACCGCACGCTAACGGCCGTTGATGCGGCCGTGATGGTGATTGATGCTGCCAAGGGTATTGAGCCGCGCACGTTGAAGCTGTTTGAAGTCTGCCGTTTGCGCGACATACCCATCATTACGTTTGTCAACAAAATGGACCGCGAAGCGCGCGACGTTTTTGAAATTTTGGATGAGATTGAAAAAAAACTGGCGCTCGATACAGCACCCGTCACATGGCCGATCGGGCAAGGCAAAACCTTTGCCGGAACCTATCATTTGCGTGACAGCGCGGTGCGCCATGGCGATGCTGAT
The DNA here is from genome assembly GCA_031374255.1 of Limoniibacter sp. Lineage (GTDB taxonomy): Bacteria > Pseudomonadota > Alphaproteobacteria > Rhizobiales > Rhizobiaceae > JALOTE01. Next base: position 3,294 of record JANMFT010000244.1, read on the forward strand.
CTGCACCCGCGCAAGGTCAACGGGCCGGAGTCTGATGAGGCTTGCGGCTTGCTGCCGGAGCGTGACCGGCAAGGCTTTATCGATGAGGTGAATCTGGCGCTGGAAGCCTGCCGCCCTTTCAACCGCGAGGCGTTTCTTGAGGGCCATTTATCGCCGGTGTTTTTCGGCTCGGCGCTTCGCAACATCGGCGTGCGCGATTTGATTTCGGGCCTGCGTGATTTTGCGCCGCCGCCGCGCGACCAAGAAGGCGATACCCGCACAGTGCATGCCACCGAAGAGGGCATGACGGCATTTGTGTTCAAAATCCAGGCCAATATGGACCCGAACCACCGCGACCGTATTGCCTTTGTGCGGGTATGTTCAGGCAAACTTGAGCGCGGCATGAAAGCCAAGCTGGTACGCACCGGCAAACCGATGAGTCTTTCAGCGCCGCAGTTTTTCTTTGCCCGCCAGCGCCAATTGGCCGATGAGGCTGTGGCCGGTGATGTGGTGGGCATTCCCAACCATGGCACATTGCGGATTGGAGATACGCTGACCGGCGGCGAGGAATTGCTATTCCAAGGCGTGCCGAATTTTGCGCCAGAGATTTTGCGTCGTGTGCGTCTTGAAGACCCGATGAAAGCTAAAAAACTGAAAGATGCTCTGCTGCAACTTGGCGAGGAAGGCGTGGTGCAATTGTTCAACCCTGAAGATGGGTCCCCGGCAATTGTTGGTGTCATCGGCGCTTTGCAGCTTGATGTTCTCAAAGAGCGTTTGTCAGGCGAATACCAATTGCCGGTATCATTCGAGCAATCGCGATTCAACGTTTGCCGCTGGATTTCGAGTGATGTGCGCGCCGATGTCTTGGCATTCATTGAGCAGCATCGCGGAGATATTGCCCGCGATTTGGATGGCGACGCGGTGTATCTGGCTGCCAACGAATTTTCGCTGAACTACGAGGCAGACCGTGCGCCAAAAATCGTGTTTAAAACCATCAAGGACTATCAGGTAAGACGGGCGGCTTAAGCCCGCGTTGATTTATAATCTGTTGGCTCGCCATAAAGATATCCGATGCGGGCGATTGCATCATCTAAGCCCTCAATCGCAACACTCATCGTGTGGCCGTTGGCGTGAATGATTGTGCCATCACCGCGATAAAATGCGACGTGACCTTTCCAGAATATCAAATCGCCGCGCTGCAATTCGTCTTTGCGAATTGGCTTGCCAATCGTTGCGGCCTGCATATCGGTATCACGCAAAACCTGCCTGCCGCACATAGCAAAGCAGAGTTGCACCAGACCCGAGCAATCAATCCCGAAAGCGGATGTTCCGCCCCACAGATAAGGGGTATGGATCAGGGTTTCGGCAACCGCCACAGCATCGCTCAAATGATGTTCTACGGGCGCGAGGTGGTTGGCGAATATCGCCATACCCTCCCAGATTTCGGCGTAACGTGTGCCGCGGGTCTCGTTAAAACGCTTAATTGTCAGCAGGCTCCCAAGCGACAGAGCGCCAATACTCAGCAGTTTCATGTCCGGTTGAATGTAAAATATAGTCCGGGGCACGACAACGCGATGGGTTGGCGCCTGCTCATCAAACATCAACTTATCAACGCGAACATAGCCGACATAATTATCGGCTCTTGCTTGCACCAATGCCCAACCGCGTTCTTCTTGGAACACTGTAACTTCAGCACCTAACAGCAATTGAGTATCAATGCCGAGCAAGCTCTCTGGCTTGGCCCGCATGTCAACAACATGATCAAAAACCGTAGCTGGCCTGCCTTCAACTGAAATTCCATCCGGCAAGTTTAGCCGCCGGTCATTTGCTGCGTTAAAACTCATAAAGGCAATTCCTTGGCGGACGCGATGATGTGTTCTGACAAGCCTTCCAGATAGAGCGAACCGGCGACCGTTCGTTTGATCAGGACATTACGCATATCTTTCTGGTCCCGGTAGCGGTCAACCAGCATAAGTTCGCCCATGGAATTCAGTGCCCTGGTGACCACAGGTTTGGTGACATTTAGACGAGCCGCCAAGGCCCGCACAGTGTGCGGCGGCGCTTCCAGATAAATCACCAGCAGCAGCGCCAATTGGCGCTGTGTTAAATCGGGTGCAGCGTCCCGCACGCTTTGCTCGGTGACTTCACGCCACAACCGCAATGCCTGACTTGACCGTAAATGCAGACTCACAATGCAGACCTTTTTGTTTCGGTAGCGTTATGATCATGCAAATCGCCTGAAATCACAAGCGGCTAATTATCCGTAACGCGCCGAGAGTAGTGCATCGAGAGCGCGGATGGTTTGCGCTTCACCCCCAACGGGGCAGCTGTGTTTGGGGGATGCTGCCCATGCATAAATGTCGAAATGCGCCCAAGAAATGGCGTCCGGCACAAAGCGCTGCAAAAACAAGGCCGCTGTGATGGAGCCGGCAAAACCATCGGTTGTAACATTATTGGTATCGGCAATTTTGGAGCTAAGTTTGGCAGCATATGGCTTCCAAAGCGGCATACGCCAAACCGGATCTTCGTGGGTTTTGGCATGCATCGCAAGCTCGCTGGCAAAGCCGTCATCACCTGTATAAAACGGGATGACATCGGGGCCTAGCGCCACGCGCGCAGCCCCGGTAAGGGTTGCCATATCGATGAGCAAATCCGGCTTGTTATCAACGGCCAAAGTAAGCGCATCGGCCAAAACCAGCCTGCCTTCAGCATCGGTATTGCCAATCTCAACGGTGTCACCCTTGCGGGAGGTCAGCACATCGCCGGGGCGAAAGGCATTGGCTGAAATTGAATTTTCAACCGCCGGTATCAG
>JANMFT010000245.1:0-4173 GCA_031374255.1 Limoniibacter sp.
GATGTAACAAGAAAGCCTGACCAGATCGAGTGGCCGGGATGCGCCAGCGCCAGTTCCCGCCAGCTTTGCGTCGCTTTGGGCGCTATTGCGATCACCATCGCTGCTATCAAGCCCGAGATCAAAACCCCGCCTAAAAATCCGCTGAAAAGCTGCCAGAATGAAAGCATTGGCGGCATTTGCTTGCGCCATTCGCCATTGTTGTAATTTTTAAGCGCCTCGATTTTAACGCGCGCCGTCGGTGCCACGCTTTCAGGCACTTTTACGCTGGCGGGGTCTTTGGCATAGATTGTCAAGTTGCCAGCAATTGTTGCCCCCGGCCCGAACACAATATCATCGGCTGCCAACACCGCATCACCGGAAATAGCGCCGGTTACGTTTATTTCAGCGCCCGTGATCAGCGAATAACCACCAACCGACGCCACAGTAACCTCAGAGCCCGCGACGCGCAAATTACCCGTGACCGGTCCCAGCGTTACGTCATAGCCGGTGACTGACGCATCACCGCCAATTGCGCCGCTGACGTTGACGCTATATCCGGCTGCAAAAAGATCACCGGCAATGGCAGACCCTATCGTCATGCGACGCCCGGCCAAATAGGCAGAGCCCGAAACAGGCGCTGCAACTTCAACCTTATTGCCCGCCATGAACAGGTCCGCCACGGTAGGGCCTTCAAACTTCAGGTTGGCCCCGGTCTCGTAGCGGTCTTGCGCAATCGAAAGCACAGACGGATCGGCAAAGGCGGAGGAAGCAATGAAAACCGGTGCTGCCAGAAGGCATAATGGGATGATAATTTGGCGCAACATGATGGGTGTCCTTGGCTGAATGAACTTCATTGTGATTGGTTGCAAAGGCCCGTGCACTGATCGAGATCAATCAGCGGCGCGCTAGATTTTTGAGTTTTAGGGAATAAATTACGGATTGGCTGAACGAGGCTTGGCCCGTGGGTTGAGCATTTTTGACAAACTTGAAAATCAAAAAAAATTGCGCCCGCCAACAATCCGGCAGGCGCATATTGATGGGTTACGAAATCTGAATGTCGATACTGACCCAAGTGGTGCCGCGCGCGGCCCACGCCGTTTCGAATGCAGCATCGGCATGCTCTACGAAAAGCCGCAAGAAAGCTGGAGTTGCCGGCCAGTGCGGGCGGGCACGCCAACCATTAGCCAAGTCGTGTGGTGCCTTTATAATTCAACGAGGTAACAGTAGTGTAGCCGGGCGGAGCCGTTGCAGGTTTTGTTATGCTTGATGTCTCCAATGTCTGGCGAGTCGGCGTATCATTAAATCGTTATCGATGCGATCAACGGCGGGCAATCGTGAACAGGCTGTGCGGGTACCCGCGCAGATCATGGAGTTGGGGGCACGATAACCTTGTCGAAAAACGCGGTTATCATTGGCACCAGCAGATCGGTTCGTTCGATCACACCCAGATGCGTCGCCCCCGGAATAATGGCGAGTTCGGTCACAGTCGGGCTCATGAAATCCGCAGCCGGTCCGCCCCCGCGCAGCCGGAATATCTCGACGGAATGCTCCGGTCGGATAACATCCGCATCGCCAGAGATCACCAGCGTGGGTGCGGCGATGCCGGCCATATCTTTTTCAGGCCACGCCTGCGGCTGACTGTCCAATGTAATCAGTTTTTCCACCAGTCGTGGAAAGTTGTCCGGATTGGGCGCAATTTTTATGTAAGCAGCTTCCCATGGTGTTCCCGCCATGCTGTCGGGCGTCATCTTGCCTATCATCTTGACAAGTTCGGGGTACATTCCGTCGGTACGGAATGAGGCAGACGCAGCAGCCAGACGGTCCACATGGTCCGGGTGACGCATGGCAATCTGATAAGCAACGCCGCCACCCATTGAATAGCCAAAGATATCGGCCTTGGGCACATCTATTGCGTCCATCAGGGCCGCAACATCATCTGCCATCGCCTCGTAACTGATTGGGCGGTCAATGTCGGCAGTGCGGCCATGGCCTTGCAGATCAACAGCGATCACCTGACGAGTCTTGGCCAACGCATCAATCAATGGCTGGATCTGGCCAGTCGACATATAGGCCCCGTGCAGAACAACAACCGGGTTTCCGCTGCCATACACCTCGTAGTACATCTGCAACCCGTTCGCATTGGCAAGGCCGCTGGTGGCGGGTTCGGCGGCAAGGGGGGAGGCACTTAGAATGAGTCCGCTTGCCAACGCAGCCGCGGCAATGCGACGAAGTTTCTGGTTCATAACGATGGTCCTTTCAGTTGCGCCCATGATCGGGCAAGACTTACGGGGTGTTGATGTGCCGAGTTTAGGCAGACACTCCTAAAGCCAGATGAAAAGACGCATCTTGATGCAGATCAGTTTTATTCCAGCATAAGCTCAGGTTTATTCTTGAGAGGCTTAGCCCGCGGCACCGGGGCATTTTCGACAAACTGAAAATTCAAAAACAGTGTGCGCCCGCCAGCAATCCGGCAGGCGCATATTGATGTATTATGAAATCCGGATGTCGTTATCCACCCAAGTAGTGCCGCGCGCGGCCCAGGCGGTTGCAGATGCCAGTTCACGCTCGCGCCAATTGTCCACTTTGCCGGTCAAATGAACCTTGCCACCGGTGGCGCTGACTTTGATGTTGTCATCAGACAACCACGAGCGGTGCAATGCATGGCGGATGTCTTCGCCGATGGTTACACTGTCAACTTTGGGTTTGATCACGATATTATTGGTCACACCTTTTACGCCGGAGAGAGCGTTGATGTCCCATTCAGCTGCCGATTTTTGAAAATATTGATCAACGGTGCCTGTCAGAGTTACAAAGCCTTTTTCAACTTTTACTTTGACGGCATTAAGCGGCACCACCACATCCCAATTCATGCGGGCAAGCGCGGCAGCAGCGATTTCATCATCGGCATGCTTAATATGCCCCGGCAGGCGCACTTCGATTTCTTCGGCAAGCCCTTTCAGGCCACTGACGCGGCATGCTGCGGTTTCAGCCGCTTTTTTCTGGCTGAAGGTTTCGACATGGCCCGACAGCGTGACCACGCCGTCTTTTGCGGTTACTCCGATATGGTCGGCGGAAACACTTGGCTCCCACGCCAGTTCGGCAATAACATCCTGCTTCAATTGATGATCAGAGTTCATAATGGTCTCCTTGTTTTGGATGAAGCCGAAACGGGCAACGCCAACTCCGGCTCATCAACCTTGCACCTTGATGGCAGCGGCACCTTGATACAGATCAGCTTGAGGCAATTTGTTTTGCGGCGGACAGACGAAACACACTTTGTTCGGTGGTGACGCCATCAAAAACTTCACGCGATTGCACCGCTTCGGCTTTGCGCTGTTGAGTCAGTTTATCGATGTGATTGGGCGGGCCATATAATGTGTAAAGACGCATGGCCTTATTGCCGGTGTTCTTCAGATTATGCATCGCACCGGCGGGCACGATAATAGCGTCACCGCTTTTGACAGGCGTAATGTTGCCATCAATCGTGATGTGGCCGCGCCCTTTTTCAATGCGGAAGAACTGGTCGTGGGTTGTATGCGTCTCTGCGCCGATGTCTTCACCGGGCTTCAAAGCCATCAGCACCAATTGCAGATGCTTCCCAGTGTAGAGAACCTGACGGAAATCGTGGTTGGACTTGGTCAAATCCTCAATATTTGCAACATAGCCTTTCATGGCATGGTCCTTTGTTTGGATTGGCAGAATTTGGTGCTTCGCCTTTAGTGCGACAGCAAAACCGGCATTCTTAGCTTTTGCAAAATACCTTTTGTGGCGCCGCCCATCACGAAATCCCGCATGCGCGAGTGGCCAAACGCGCCCATCACCATCACGTCGGCGGCAATTTTTTGGGCATGGTTCTGCAGGGTTTCGCCGACGGGCCAGAGTTCGGTTTGCACAAGATCAATTTTGGCTTCGATGCTATGGCAGGCAAGATATTCTACCAATTTGGTACCCGGGCTTTCCTCTGACAGCGCTTTTTCATCGGTCACGCAGACGATCGTCACTGTTTTGGCCAATTTCAGAAACTTATGCGCATCACTCATGGCCCGCGTCGCCACGCGGCTGCCATCCCATGCGATCATCACGTGATCATAGTGTTTGGGCGGCGATTTTTGAGGAACAAGCAGGGTTGGCCGGCCTGAGCCAAACACCACAGCTTCAGCCGTCGTCTCTAGTGACACATAATTGGGATCAATT
>JANMFT010000248.1:0-6653 GCA_031374255.1 Limoniibacter sp.
CGGATTAACCGGGTGGGCAATCAGCGAAATGCCGGACGCCCAATAGCGGGGGTCTTCTGATGCGCCGGGAATTTGTTTGCGAAATTCGGGTGAAAATTCGCCATAGACCGTGGAGGTATGAACGCCGACTTTTTCAAACACGCGCCCATACATCATCGACATGACGCCGCCGCCGCCTGCACCTTCGTCTTTTTGCCAAGGCGTGCGGATGAAACGCCCGGCAGGGGAGGAAGCGCCACCAAACTGATCTTCAACGGCTTCGAGTGACGCGCAAATCTGGTTGCGCAGCGACTGAAACCAACTTTGCGCTTCGAGCTTTTTGGCTTCAATATTGTCGGGAATGCCGACTGGGATATCCGGTTGCGCCAAAATGGCCTCACATCACTCAACATATATTGCGTCTTAATCGGTTTTTGGCAGGTAAAACACAAGGCCTGAAAGGTCTGACTTTATGCCTCAAAATGACTCGCAATTGTCATGAAACCGCGTCACACTGCCGTCAGTTTGATGATGGAGCCAAAATGGGCTTTACAGTTCGACCGCCTTTAACAACACTCAAGCGGCGCCTCAATGCGCAGCGTGAAAAAGCATCGCGGCTGCCTGCCGATGGCTTTGCGCGCGAAACGTTTCGTATGCCGCGCGAGGCAGCACGACTCAAAGCACGGCAAATGCTCGATCAATATCCAAAGGCAGCCTATTGGACCGAGATTGAAAGCTGGAGCGAATATCCCGGCGACGAGATCGAATTTACAATGCGTTGGCTTGAAAGCGCGGATTGAGAAGAGTCGAATTCGTCTTCATTATTATAAGCAAAACTTACCCCCACCCTGTATCCCTCCCCACAAGGGGGAGGGGGATTCAAGCATCGGAATTTTTCTTTTGGGTTTTGTGATTGATATTGAGTTTGCAAGGTGAGGCGGAATGCCAAAGTCTCCCTCCCCCTTGTGGGGAGGGACAAAGGGTGGGGGTAAATAACAGATACAATTTAGAATAGATCGATTTGAGTTACTTCTCAAAATCCAGCAACCGCTCCAAATATTTCTTTTCGACGTCCGGCAACAGTGTGTCACCAAGCCGCTTGCGGATGGCTTCCAAAATTTCGCGGGCGCGCTGAATATCTATCTCCCCCGGTACTTTGACATTGCTGCCAAAATCGGGACCGGTAGTGGCGCGCGGGCGGCCCAGCGGGTCGCGGTCATCAGACATTTGGCGCTGACCGTTGCCTTCAGATCCGCCGCCATCGCCTTGGCCAGCCTGCTGTTGCAACTGTTTCATCATGCCTTCGGCGCCTTTGCGCAGTGCATCAAGAGCAGCGCCCTGCTGGTCAAGCGCGCTCTGGCCGTCGCCTTGGCCAAGTGAATCACCGGCTTCGCCCATAGAGCCTTGGGCCTGACCAAACTCTTCGCCGGGTTCAATGCCGGAGCCTTTTAGGCCATCCATGAACTTGCCGAGACGGCCCTGAAGTCCGCGCTGGCCTTCACCCAACTCGCCAAATCCCTCGCCTTGTCCCTGATTTTGACCTTGGCCTCGTTGCTGGCCGCCTTGACCCTGCCGCGGTTGACCGTTTTGGCCCTGCTGGCTGCCTTGACCTTGGCCCTGCTGGCCCTGTTGACCTTGGCCATCCTGCTCGCCGTTTTGGCCTTGCTCGCCTTCGCCCTGTTCGCCGCCTTGACCGTCTTCACCCTGCTGCTGGCCGCGTTCGGCGCGCTGGGTTTTATCCATCAACTCCTGTTGCTGCTGGAGAATTTCGCCCAGCTCGTTCATTTGTTTTTGGGCTTGACCTTGCTGACCCTGTTGCCCCTGCTGGCCTTGTTCAGCCATCTGCAAATTATTCAGCATCTCTTCAAGTTGGGACAAAAGCTGCTCGGCCTCAGATTTCGCGCCCTGTTCAGAAAGCTCTTTCATCTGGTCGAGCATCTTGTCGAGATCTTGCGGCTTGATGTTTTGCGCGTTTTGGTTTTGCTGCTGCTGATTTTGCGGGTTGCGTCTGGCGTTTTCGGCAAATTCGCGCAGATAATCATTCATTGCATCGCGCAGTTCCTCAATAGCTTTGGCGATCTCCTGTTCGCTTGCACCATTTTTCAAAGCATCGCGGAGGGCCTGTTTGGCCTGTTGCAAACGCTGCTCGGCGGCTGTCAAATTGCCGCTTTCCATGCCAAGCGCAACTTCCCACATATAATCTGCGACCCCGCGATATTCATCATCAGTTTCGGCCAAACGCAGCCGCGCAAGAATAGTGGTTAGCGCCAAATATTGGCTGGAGTTTTTGATGAAATCCTCGGGGCGTAACATGATGGCCTCGAGCAGAGCTTCGACGTATAGTCCATCATCGGCATTGAGTGCCAAAATCTGACGTTGTTCAACAATGGCGCGCGCAAGCGGGTTTGCAAAAGTTCGGGCGGGAAGTGTAATTGTTTTGGCATCGCTGACGCCTTTTTGCCCGGCACCATCGACGGCATCCAAGGTTAGCAAAACATCACGGCCTGCAAATGGGTGGTCGGTTAGGTTCTTGGTGGTTTTGGCCTTGAAGCGGGCGTCGCTATCTTCAGCATTATTTGCGCCGCGATTGTTTGGCAAACTGAGTTTCAATTCGGGCATTTCATAAAGCGGGCGGGCGAGTTGATCATCGGGCAACAGCGCAAAAACGCCATTGGCTGAGGCCGCGCCGTAATCATCTTTGATAGTGTAATTAAGTTCCAGCGCGCCATTGGTGGCTTTTTTGACGGCCTCCGCTTCCAGCGGCACAAATGCCACTTCGGGACGGTTGTCGGGAATTATCGTGAAGGCCCAATTCTCAATCGTTTCGCCGTTGAGTGTAAGTGCTAATTGACCTGCATTTGTGAGGTCAAATGTGAAATTGGTTTGGCCGGTTGCGCTGTCTTTGGCGGGATCAATCACCACCGGCTCAGCGGTGTTTTCGCTGGCGTAGGTCAGCACCGGCTCGCCATAACCGCCGGTCACACGCAAGGTCACAACACTGCCAACAGGAACATTGGCTGGCGGTGAGATTTCATCTCCATTGGCGGCTAGCGTCAATGGCGGGCGGCGGGTGTAAGAGGGTGCGTTGACCCACACATCAATGCGCGGCGGCGGCGTGTTGAAACTGGTATAACTTTGGGTGATGTCTGTGAGTTTTCCGCCACCAGAACCCCACGAAAACGCAAATGCAGCAAATGCCAAAACCGCCACAGCAGCACGAATGGCAAAAGGGTCACGCGCAGGGATGTCGGGCTTGGGCAGCGGAATCTGGAGATTTCCGAGTTTGCCTGCTAATCTGTCGCGATGTGCGCTCCACAAAGCTTCCGCAAACGGGTCGCCATTGCCCTGCGCCAAGTTTTCGCTTTGGGTCGCAACCGGCTGATGCTCCAGCGCATTGCCTAGCTCCAAACGCCGGTCGATTTCTTCGGTCGTCGGGCGCTTCAGGCCAATAAGAAAGCCCAGCGCGCCGAGTGTCGAAACCGCAAACAAAGCGCCTAAACCGATGCGTGCCCAATCCGGCACAATGCGAAAAATGCCGAACCAAGCAATCGTTGCATAAAGCGCCACAACAATCATCAACGGCAAAAGGCGCGGCCACAGGCGCTCGAACATAATTGAGCGCGCCATGGAGCGACGCGAAGCTGCGATCATATTTAAAAGGGCGTCAGGGTTTTTCGCCACGCAAGGCTCCATTGCTATCGGTTGAAAGATAGCACTGATTGCGCCAAAGGCGAGGCGATCACGAAAATTTCAAAAATTAAATTTAAGCAATGCTCAATCCAGCCGTGCCGCAATGACCGCCGGTCCGGTCAAAGCGCAAAACGGGTGTAACTTTTTCAATAAATTGAAACTTCGCTTTATTTAATCGGATCAAGAAATGGCTGGCCCGGCGTGCTGACATAGAACACCACAACCTTTGTCATCTCTGACTGGCTCTTGTTAAAGCCAGTCATGGCCGAGTTTGGCGGCTCAACAAAGGCTTCGCCGGCTTTGACGACAATCGGGGCCTGATCTTTTAGTTCGAGTGTGAACGTGCCCTCAAGCACATAGACCGTCACAGGAAAACCGTGTGTATGGTATGGCGTTTTGTCGCCCGGTTTGAATTCAGCTGTAAAAACACGAACCTCAGTGCTGCCGCCCGAGGGAAGGCCATCGACCAGCTTTTGCAACACCATATGCGGCTTTACCGGACCCGCACTATCGGCAAGCGCCGGGGCGCAAAATGCTGTTGCTGCAATCAAGGCTGCAAGAATAGTTGTTGGACGCATGATCGGAACTCCTGTTTGAAGGGCACCTCATCTTGGCACAAAGGGAACTTACACCCGCATAGCGGCTACCGGCAGCCGCATGTTTGCATAAGGGGGCAGCATGGGTGCATAGTGCCGCGATGTTGCACTGGGACGACCTGAAATACTTTTTAGCCGTTGCCCGCAATGGCAGCACCATTGCTGCGGGCAAAGCGCTGGCCGTCAACCAGTCCACTGTGCACCGCCGGTTGGAAGAGATGGAGCGGCGCCTAAAGCGCAAGTTGGTCAAGCGCGAAACGACGGGCTATCGCCTGACCGATTACGCAAATCAACTTTTGCCGTTTGCCGAGCGCGTCGAAGAAGCCGTCATCGCCTTCGAGCGGCATGTCACAGATGAAACGCGCGATCTCACCGGCGTTATCCGGGTGACATGTCCGGAGCCGGTGGTGCGAATTTTGACCAAATCCGCGCTGTTTGAACGGTTTTACGCCCGCCATCCCGGATTGCATATCGAGTTTGTTGCCAGTGATCGCTATGTTGATTTGTCTAAAGGCGAAGCAGACATCGCGTTTCGCTCAGGTGACACGAACGACGAACTTGTTGGGCGTAAAGTAGCGGAATCGCTTTGGGCGGTCTATGCGAGCCAATCGTTCATCGAGCACTTTGGCAAACCTGCAAGAGTGGAGGATATCGCCAATTTTCCGATTATTGCTTTTGCAGAATCGCTGGGTGAACACCGTTCGTTGGTTTGGCTGAAGGAAATCGCGCCTGATGCAAATATCGCTTCCCGCAACACCAGTGTGCTTGGCTTAATGGCAGCAATTAAAACCGGTATTGGTATCGGCGCGCTGCCAAAGGCAGTGGGCGACGCAGAACCCGAACTTGTCAATTTATTTGGCAATATTCGCGACTTAACACGCGACTGGCGGCTGCTCGCCCATCCAGACTTGCGGCACTCGCCGCGCGTGGCGGCGTTTTTTGATTTTGCCATTGAAGAAAAGGAGCTTCTTGCGAAGATTTTGTCCGGTTAAATGCGGGCGACAGACTGTTGATTGTTTAAAATTACACCGGTTCTCAGGCCAGCCATGCTGGCACTGAATCCAGCGCAATCAACGCTTCTAAATCCAGCCGCGGGCGCACGATGTGGAATTTGTCGCCTTTGACCAGCACCTCGGGCACCAAGGCACGGGTGTTATAAGTGCCGGCTTGCACTGCGCCATAGGCACCGGCTGTGCGCACAACCAGCAAATCGCCCGCATTCGGGCGCGGCATTTCGCGGTTAAGGCCCAAATAATCACCGGTTTCACAAACGGGGCCGACAATATCAGCGCGGATGCGTAAATCATCCGGGGCAGGGGCTTTGGCAGGCACAATATCGTGCCAAGCCTCATAAAGCGTCGGGCGGATCAGGTCGTTCATTGCGGCGTCAACAATGATAAAGTTTTTATGGTCGCCGTCTTTGACGTAAATCACCGAAGTCACCAATACACCTGCATTGCCGACAATGAGGCGCCCCGGTTCAAAAATGACTTTGAGGCCAAGTTTTGTCATGTGCTTTTTGACAATGTCGGCATAGGCATCCGGCAAAGGCGGTGGGGAATTATCTTGCCGGTAGGGGATGCCAAGGCCGCCGCCGAGATCGACGTGTTCAATGTGGTGGCCATCTGATTTGAGGGTTTCAACAAGTTCGCCGAGCAAAGCAAAGGCCTGATCGAAAGGCTCAAGATCAATGATCTGGCTGCCGATATGCATATCGATCCCGTCAACTTTCAGATTGGGCAGGCTGGCGGCGCGGGCATAGGCGGCTCTTGCACGGTCAAATGGTACACCGAATTTATTTTCTTTTTTGCCGGTGGAAATTTTGGCGTGGGTTTTAGCATCCACATCCGGGTTGACGCGGAGCGACACATTGGCGGTTTTACCAGCCAACACGGCGCGGGCAGAGAGTTGCTCCAGCTCCGGTTCGCTTTCAACGTTGAAGCAATGGATGTTTGCGGCTAGTGCGAAATCCATTTCAGCAATAGTTTTGCCAACGCCGGAGAACATGATCTTGTCGGGCGTTATGCCAGCCGCCAAAGCACGGCGGAGTTCACCGCCAGAAACAACGTCTGCGCCAGCGCCAAGACGGGCCAATGTCTTCAAAACGGCTTGGTTGGAATTTGCCTTCATTGCGTAGCAGACCAGTGTATCCAGACCGGAAAATGATTGCGAAAACACTGTGAAATGCCGCTCTAAAGTGGCGGTGGAGTAGCAATAAAACGGTGTGCCCACTTCGGCGGCGATATCAGCCAGATTGACGCTTTCAGCGTGAAGCTGGCCGTTCACATAATGAAAGTGATCCATGAAGCAGCGTTCTAAAGCAGTTGGTCGAGTATGAAGGGCTTATCTTCGACAGGCTCGGTCGCGGGCTTATCGACCTCCTTCATT
>JANMFT010000258.1:0-7201 GCA_031374255.1 Limoniibacter sp.
TGAGCCAGCGCCCAAGTTTCTCACGCTTATCGGCTCTAACGCGGGCTTGCTCTTCAATGTCAATAATCTGGGTGGCAGCGGTAACGGCGCTCATAAGTACGCTCCGGCATATTGAGGGCCGATTTTCATCGCCGCTTCCAGCGCGTCGGATGCAATGCGGCAATTGGCAGAATATGTCGGCGACGTGCGGAATAATTCGTCGCGCGGGTATCCGGCGGTAACATCAATTTCTTGAAACACGCGGCCTGGATTGGGTGACATGACAACAATCCGGTTCGATAGAAACACACTTTCAAACACAGAGTGCGTCACGAAAATAACTGTCCAATCATAGGTCTGCCAAAGCTCAAGCAAATCGTTGTTCAATCGAAAGCGCGTGATTTCGTCGAGCGCAGCAAAAGGCTCGTCCATCAGCAAAATCTTGGGCCGCATTACCAGCGAACGCGCAATAGAGACGCGCATTTTCATGCCGCCCGACAATTCGCGCGGGTAGCTTTTGGCAAACTTCAGCAAGTTAACGCGGGTCAGTGCCTCTTCAATTTGCGCCTCCGCATCGGCTTTGGAAACGCCTTTCAGCTTCAACGGCAAATAGGTGTTTTCCCACACGGTTGCCCAAGGCATCAAAGTGGCTTCTTGAAACACAAAGCCAATGTCGCCAGCGGCAGGCACGCCGCCATTCCAGTCAATCTTGCCGCTGGTTGGCGTTGTGAGTTTAGAAATCAAACGCAGCGCAGTGGATTTGCCACAGCCGGATGGCCCGACTAGGCTCAAAAAATCGCCTTGCCGCACTTCAAACGACACATCGTCGAGCGCAACTGTGCCGTTGGCAAACGTCTTATTGATATTGCGCAAAGTGACCAATGGCTGGCGCAAATCCCGCGCATTAGCTTCACGATTGTTTTTGCCGCGCATTTTGGTAGCCGAAGCGGCCATGTTTTGAATGTTCACAGCCGCTTCCGCCGTCTCAATTACATTTTTTTGCCAATGCCGTGGCCGCCAAACTGTAAATCATAGCCTTTGGTAATGTCGAGACCATCTTTAACAACGCCTGCTTTCACCATTTTGGCATAGAACGCAGCAATACCTTCTGCTGTCATGCTGCCAATACCGAGCTTGTCTGCATCGCCAGATTGCACAACGCCATATTCTTTGAGTTTTGCGATTGAGTAGGCAAGCTGTCCATCATCCATCGATGGGTTGTCTTTTTTGATGAGAGCATTGGCAGCTGCCGGGTCACCGTTCAAATAATTCATCCAGCCTTTGGCAGAACCCTCAACGAAACATTTCACCGCAGCAGGATCTTTGGTGATCGTGTCGGCCATGGTCTCAATCATGGTGGAATAGGTTGTAAAACCGTTGTCTGCCATCAGGAACACATTTGGTGCTTTGCCAAGCGCTTTTTCCACTGCGTATGGCTCAGATGTCAAATAACCCTGCTGAATAGATTTGACGTTGGAGATGAATGGCGCGGGGTCAAACGTGTAGTTTTCGCGTTTGTTGCCATCAAAGCCCTCTGCCATCATCCAACGGAAGAAAGACTGGATTGCGCCATCAGAAACGATGATTTTCTCGGCTTTTTTCAGGTCTTCCCAAGTGTCTAAACCTTGGCCCGGGTGAGACATCATGATTTGCGGGTCTTTTTGGAAATCACCGGCAACAATTTTGACCGGAATTTCCTGTTCAACAGCATTGAAGGTATCGAGCAAATTTGCGCCCATGAAAAACTGAATTTTACCGGCCAGCAACAGAGCGCGGCCGTCTACCTGAGGGCCGCCCATCACAATGGTCACGTCGAGGCCGCAAGCTTTATATGTGCCATCAGCAACAGACTGGTAATAGCCACCATGCTCGGCCTGCGCCAGCCAATTGGTGCCGAATGAAACAGCTTTTGCATCCTGCGCCAATGCGGCGCCGGAAAAGCTGATTGCGACGGCGGTTGTGGTTAAAAGGGAAAGAATTCTTTTCATTAACAACGCTCCTGTTGCAGCGGGCTTTTCGCGCCCGCTCTTGATAGAGGTATAGGCAAGGCTCGTGCCATTTGAAATGGCGGGGGTGACTGCGCGCCCTGGGCAGCCGAGGTGACCGGATTTTGATCGCTCACTAATACGTTGCCCAAAATAGTGGCATGTTGCAACGGGGCAAGTGCTTGTTTTTCAATTTGCATAGTTGAATGCTGTTGAGGCTTCACCGGAGTTGAACTGCCCATGTTAAAACGTCACACACCAGACACAATTCACCCGCCATTTTCAAACTACGCACTTGGTATTGAAGTAGCGGCAGGTTCGCGGCTGATGTTTTGTTCCGGCCAGTTGGGCATTGCGCCAGACGCTTCAATTCCTGAGGATGCGGCTTCCCAAACCGAAATTTGTTTTGCCAATATCAAGGCCGTGCTCGCGAGCGCCGGTATGAACTATTCAAACATCATTCGCATCAACGCTTACGTAACCGACCGCGCTTACTTAACTGATTATATGGCGGTCAGGAACGCGCTGTTTCCCGTTGAATTCCCTGCCTCAACCCTAATGATTGTCACCGGCTTTGCCCGTGAAATTTTCAAAGTTGAAATCGAGATTGTTGCCGCCGCACCGGAGTTGAAAATATGACCAAGCGCAAAATCTGGTGGGGTGATTTTACAACCAAGGAATTTGAAAGCCTTAACGCCAATAAAACCATCGCTATTGTCCCCGTCGCCGCCATTGAGCAGCACGGCCCGCATTTGCCGGTTTCGACCGATACATCGATAATGAAAGGCATGCTTAAAACCATCATCCCGCTCATCTCTGAAGATATGGATGTGCGGATTTTGCCGATCCAATCCATTGGAAAGTCGAACGAGCACATTCGCGCACGCGGCACGCTGACAATTAGGGCAACGCATTTGATTGATCACTGGTCAGACATTGGCGCATCCATCGCCCACACCAACATCCGCAAAGTTATTTTCGTCAATTCGCACGGAGGCAATGAGGAAATAATGGGCATTGTTGCGCGCGAATTGCGCGTTAAACATGCAATGATGGTCGCCAAAACCTCTTGGAGCCGGTTCGGTATGCCGCAAGGCGTGTTTTCAGAGCGCAATGGCAAATACGGCATCCACGGCGATGATTATGAAACCAGCATGATGCTGCACTTTGCACCACATCTTGTGAACATGGAATTGGCGCAAGATTTCAAATCCCGCGTTGAAAGTGCAGAAGCAGAATTTAGCCTGCTCCGCCACACCGGCACGCAAGCTTTCGCATGGATGGCAGGCGATTTAAACCCGCACGGCGTAGTTGGCGAGTCTGTCAATGCCACCGCCGCCAAGGGCAAATTGGCGGCTGGTCACCAAGCCCAAGGCTTTCTGCAATTGCTCCGTGATGTGCATCAAGCAAAACTTGCCGATTGGCTGCTTGCCTAAAAACATATGGCATGTTCTTTGCTTGGCTATAATCAGATGCAGTCTGTTCGGGGGAACATCATAACAATCACTTTGCCCTTTGATGAGATGACTACAGCTGCTGATGCCGCAAATGAAGCTGTTCGTGCACCTTATCAAAAATACCATAGTTGGCTGCAAGATGAAGAGCCAAAACGTCTCGCTGCAAAAGCTGCCGAATGCGAAACCGTATTCCGCCGAACCGGCATTACCTTTGCGGTTTATGGCGACACTGAAGCCGCCGAACGTATCATCCCATTTGATATTGTGCCGCGCATTATTTCAGCACCCGAATGGACGAAGCTGACCCGCGGCATTGAGCAGCGCGTTCGCGCCATAAATGCGTTTTTATTTGATATTTACCACCGCCAAGAGATCGTGCGCGCAGGGCGCATCCCCGTCGAGATCATCGCTGAAAACGCGGCTTTCGTGCCACAGATGATTGGTATGACCCCGCCCGGAAATGTTTATACTCATATCGTCGGCGTCGATATTGTGCGCACGGGCGAGAACGATTTTTTCGTGCTTGAGGATAATGCCCGCACGCCATCAGGTGTGTCTTACATGCTCGAAAACCGTGAAACCATGATGCACATGTTTCCAGAATTGTTTTCGCAAAACCGCGTGCGGTCAGTATCAGATTACCCGACGAGGCTGCGCCATACCCTCTCAAAACTTGCGCCAACTGCTTGCGACGGCACGCCGACAATTGCGGTGCTGACACCGGGCATTCACAATTCGGCTTACTTCGAGCACTCGTTTTTGGCCGATCAAATGGGTGTGGAACTCGTTGAAGGCTCTGACCTGCGGATTGTTGATGGGCGCGTGAAAATGCGCACCACACGCGGGTTCAAAACCATTGACGTTCTCTACCGCCGTATCGACGATGAATATCTCGACCCGCTCACCTTTAAGCCGGATTCGCTTTTGGGTGTGCCGGGTATTTTTGATGTCTATCGTGCAGGCGGTATTACGATTGCCAATGCACCCGGCACCGGCATAGCCGATGATAAGGCAATCTACTCCTATATGCCTGATATTGTTGAATTTTACACCGGCGAACAACCGATTTTGAAGAATGTTCAAACGTGGCGGTGTGCAGATAAATCATCCCTGGCCTACGTGCTCGAACATTTGGCTGAACTGGTTGTGAAAGAAGTGCATGGCTCCGGCGGCTACGGCATGCTGGTTGGTCCTGCGGCGTCCAAAAAGGAAATCGCCGTGTTCCGTGAAAAACTCATTGCGCGGCCTTCCAACTATATCGCGCAGCCGACGCTCGCTTTGTCCACCGTGCCGATCATGACGGAGCGCGGCCTTGCACCCCGTCATGTGGATCTGAGACCTTACGTTTTGGTGTCTGACACCATCGATATCGTGCCGGGCGGCCTCACCCGCGTCGCGTTGAAAAAGGGTTCTTTGGTTGTCAACTCCAGCCAAGGCGGCGGCACCAAAGACACTTGGGTTTTGGAGGACTAACGAGAATGCTGGGGCGCACCGCAAACGGTATGTATTGGATGTTCCGCGCTGTGGAGCGGACGGAAAATACCGCGCGTTTGCTGGAAGTTGGCCTTCGTATGTCTCTCACCCGCTCGAAGGATGCCGCCAGCGAATGGGCCTCGGTCATTGACACCGCTGCCGCCCGCTTTGCGTTTGAAAAAACCGGCAATGTTTACTCTGCTGCCACCGTGATCGATTTTCTCTTACGCTCCAAAGACAATCCCGCCAGCGTTTTAAATATGATCGACCAAGCCCGCACCAATGCCAGAATGGTACGCACTGCACTTACCCGCGAAGTATGGGAAGCAACCAATGAAAGCTGGCTTTCCCTGCGCCATGCGCTGGCAAAACCCGTCAAAGAACCAGATTTGCCGAATGTGCTGGAACTCATCCGCCGTAAATCAGGCGTCATTCGCGGCGCACTACACGGCACAATGCTGAGAAACGAAGTCTATAATTTCGCGCGTCTTGGCACTTTTGTTGAACGGGCCGATAACACAGCGCGTATTCTCGACGTGAAGTATTATGTGCTTTTGCCAAGTGTGCAGCATGTCGGCTCATCGCTCGACAATGTGCAATGGGAAAGCATTTTGCGCTCGGTATCTGCGCACTCGTCATACCGTTATATTTATGATGCCAGTTACAGCCCATCGCAAATTGCTGAAATGCTGATCCTTGAACCGCGCATGCCGCGATCGCTGGCTTTTTGCTATGCAAAAATTGATGATAATCTCGGCCACTTGGCGGGTGAATATGGAACAAAAAACCAATGCCATGATTCAGCTAGGCAGATTCTCGACACCCTGCGGGGGCGCACTGTCGCCAGCATTTTTGATGAAGGCCTGCATGATTTTCTGCAAAGTTTCATCGTGGAAAATATCAAGCTTGGCGCGGTTATTGACCGCGAATACCGCTTCTATGCGTGATACTGTGCGCCATGCTTCTTAAAATCAGCCATACCACCCATTACACGTTTGATGCGCCAATACCCTATGGTTTGCAGAAATTACGCGTCACACCAAAATCACGTGCGGGACAACGGGTTATATCTTGGCAAACCGATGTCACCGGCGGCAAAGTGGAGTTAAGCTACACCGATCATCACAACAACCAGGTTGATCTGGTCAACGCTGAGGCTGGCACGCGACAAATTCGTATTATCGCCCACGGCGAGGTTGAAACCACAGAAAACCATGGCATTACCGGCACGCATGGTGGCTTTGTGCCAATCTGGATGTTCTTGCGCCAAACCGCATTGACACGGGCAGGCAAAAACGTTGGCGCAATTACGCGCGGTATCGATACAAGCAACAAGCTTTCCGGCTTGCACGCTTTGTCCGCCGCCATCCTCAGCGCTGTGCCCTATTCCAAAGACGATCTTGACGTAAGCGCCACCGCCGAAGACGCATTCGCGCGTGGCTTTGGCGTTTGCCAAGACCATGCACAGATATTTATTTCCGCCGCCCGAAAGCTCGGCGTTCCGGCACGTTATGTGTCGGGCTATTTGCGGATTGACGGTGAGGACGGGCGACAAGCCGCCAGCCATGCGTGGGCCGAAGCCCACGTCGACGA
The DNA here is from genome assembly GCA_031374255.1 of Limoniibacter sp. Classification (GTDB taxonomy): domain Bacteria; phylum Pseudomonadota; class Alphaproteobacteria; order Rhizobiales; family Rhizobiaceae; genus JALOTE01. The sequence goes on from JANMFT010000258.1 coordinate 6,488, forward strand.
TATTGGATGGGTCGGCTTTGATATCTCCAACGGAGTTTCGCCCGATGAGCGTTATGTGCGTGTCGCAACCGGGCTTGATTATCGCGGCGCTGCGCCCGTTGCAGGACTGATCTTCGGTGATCATGAAGAAAAGCTGGTTGTTTCCGTTCAGGTTGAACAATAAAAGCAACGCACCACCGGGAGCGACTCATAATTGACCTATTGTGTTGGCCTCAAGTTGAACGCAGGACTTCTGTTTATGTCTGATACCCGCACCAATGCGGGTGTAGACAGCATTTCAGTTTTCAAAAAAATGAACACGTGGTCAATTCCGGGCAAGCGCGTGATTACGCTGCTTTCAGCCGGCAATTTGGCCACCACGCAGGCGGCTGTCAGTATATTAGACGAGCGCACAAAGGCACTGGCCGACAGAACGCCGTCAATCCTTGAAGCCCCGTCCATGTTTCAAATCGCACGCATGGTTGGTAAAACCTTGCGTGAAGTGATCCAGAGCCATGCAAATGCGCCGGGCCAAAAGGCTGAAACCGCATTTAACTCCACGCTGATTTTGGGTGGACGCATTGGCAACAGCCCATCTCGGCTGTTCATGATTTACCCCGAAGGCAATTTTATTGAAGCTTCAGCCGACACGCCATTTTTCCAAATCGGTGAAACCAAATACGGCAAACCTATTATCGTTCGCGCTTACCGGCCTGAAATGAGCGTTGAAGAAGC
>JANMFT010000271.1:0-16287 GCA_031374255.1 Limoniibacter sp.
CGGATGTTGATCAGCACACGCTCACCCATTTCGTGGCGGGCGTCGAGCGTGGCAGAACTCATATGCGGCAGGATCACGGCTTTGCCGGAATTGACGAGCTTCATCAAACGCCGGTCGATTTTGGGTTCATGGCTGAACACATCGAGGCCCGCGCCAGCCAATTTATCATTTGCTAAAGCGGTAATCATCGCTTCTTCATCAATGATATCGCCGCGAGCGGTATTGATCACAAAACTGGTGGGTTTCATCAGTGCAATACGGCGGGCGGACAGCAAATGAAAGGTTGATGGTGTTGACGGGCAGTTGACCGACAAAATATCAATCTGAGGCAGCATTTGATCAAAGCTATCCCAATAGGTTGCACCGAGTTCAGTTTCGGTTGTTGTCTGAACCGGCTTGCGGTTGTGGTAGTGAATTTCCAGCCCGAAGGCTTTGGCGCGCCGCGCAACGGCAGTGCCGACGCGCCCCATGCCGAGAATGCCCAGCTTTTTGCCGCGCAGACGCTGACCCAGCATCCAAGTCGGTGACCAGCCCGCCCAAGATTGGTCTTCGCGCAAAACTGCAGCGCCCTCGATAATGCGGCGCGGCACAGCCAAAATAAGCGCCATAGCCAGATCGGCGGTATCTTCTGACAGCACATTCGGCGTATTGGTAACGATAATTCCGCGCGCGGCGGCGGCCTTCAAATCAATATTGTCAACGCCATTGCCGTAATTGGCGATGAGTTTAAGGCTGATTCCTGCCTGATTGATCAAGTCAGCATCAATGCGGTCGGTGACCGTCGGTACTAAAACAGTTGCGAGATCCATCGCTTGCGCCAGTTCCTCGCGGCTCATTGGCGTATCATCGATGCGAAAATGACAATCAAACAATTCCGCCATGCGGGTTTCAACGCGGGCGGGCAGTTTGCGGGTGACGATGATCACACTGGCCATTTTTACAACTTCAACCCCATAAACATATTTTCAGCAACCGTGCAAAAATTTCTGCTTTTATCGGAACCTTAACCTTAAACCGTCATCTTAACACCAGTCTGTTCGCAAGGGTTTAGCGTTGATATTCACGCTGGCAAGCCATTTTGCGGCGACGTGTTTGTTGTGTCGGGTTCGGGGTGCGTTGTCTCCATGAAATACAGAATTTTCTCAAAAGTTGTAACGTCTCTCGGTCTGGCACTAAGCCTTGCATTATTTGCCAGTGTTGCAAAATCAGCGGAACTGGAGGGCGCAGCTGCGCTCGGCACAGAAACCACTGCTTCCATTGCGCCGGGAAGCGCACGGCTTGGTGCAAGTGGGTTGCCCTTGCCACGTTTTGCCAGTTTGAAATCGGGCAATGTCAATGTGCGTGTTGGCCCTGGCAAAGAAAATGCTATTTTATGGAACTATGTCAAAGCCGGTTTGCCGGTGGAGATCGTGCTTGAGTTTGATACGTGGCGGAAAATCCGGGATTCCGATGGCGTTGAAGGCTGGGTGTCACAAGCCATGCTGTCCGGCCGCCGCACCGCCACAGTTGAACCCGGCTTTGCGAAAAAAACCGGCGATATCACCAGTATCATCGAAGCCGATTCATCACAGCCGGAATTGACAGTGCCATTATTTGCTAAAGCCGATGATAAAGCCCGCCGCGTTGCGCTGCTGGAGCCGGGCGTCAATCTCGATTTGATTACCTGCGATGCAGAATGGTGCTCGGTGACAGCAGGGGCTTATGGCGGCTGGATTGAGAAGGCCCGCATCTGGGGCGTTTATCCAACCGAGATGCTCGACGACTGATTACAATTCCCGCATCATGTAGTGGCTATGCGCATCATAGGCGTAGTCACCAAATTGTCCGCATGGCTTAAAACCAAAGCCTTCGTATAGTTTTTGAGCAGGCAGGAACCCTTCGGTTTTGCCGGTCTCAAGCCACAGCTTTTTAAGCCCGCGCTTTTGCGCCTCGCTCATCAAATGGCTGACCAAGGCGTGAGCAATGCCCTGCCCGCGATGCTCAATCATAGTGTGCAGAGATTTGATTTCGCCTTGCTTGTCGTTAAATTCTTTAAGCGCAATGCAGCCGACCAGCTTGCCGTCTAATCTGGCGTTCTAGAACGTAATTTCCGGCACGCGTAAACGATCTAAGTCGAGGGCATAGACACTGCCGGCGGGTGTGATTTCGTGCATCAAATCCAAATGGCGCTGCAACAATGCTGCTATTTCGTCCCCAAGCAAATCATCAACCGCAATTGTTAATCCCAATTTACCCATCCTTGGTCACAGCCATTTACGGTGGCGAAACCACATAACAAGACCAAAAGCGACAAGAGCCATAAAGCTCAACGCCGCAGGATAGCCCCACACCTCATCCAATTCCGGCATATGGGTAAAGTTCATGCCCCAGATGCCTGCAAGGAACGACAGTGGAATGAAAATCGTGGAAATAGTAGCCAAAACTTTCATGATCTCATTCATTCGGTTGGCGAGCGATGATTGATAAAGGTCTAATATATTGGCGGCCAATTCACGGTCGTTTTCAACAATCTCTATCAATTGAATGGCATAGCTTTGGGTGCCCCGAAAGGAACGGCGGGTTGCCGGTTTGACATAAGTTGCATCATCCACTGACAGCGCAAGCAGCACTTCGCGCATTGGCCACAGAGCACGCTTTAAGCTCAACAATTCGCGTTTGGCTTTATAAAGAGAGCGCATATGTTCCGGTTTTGAATTCACAGAAATCAGGTCTTCCAACCCGTCGAGCGTGTCGGCCAGTCGGTTCAGCGGTATGTAGTAAGCATCTATGATCGCTTCTATGATGGCGTGAACCAAATAATCGGGGCCATTGGCCCGGATACGGGATTTGGGGTTACGAAAGCGTCCCCGCACGGACTCCATGCAATCATCACTGGTGCGCTGCAACGTCAGCAAAAACCGGTTGTTGAAAAACATCGCAAGCTGATCGGTTTCAAATTCACTGTCGCCTTCCGCCATGGTTGCAATCACCCGGGTTGCACCGTCCACATGAACAACACCGGCGCGCTGCTCAGGCTCCATCGCTTCGGTCACATCAAAAGGGTTTAAGCCCAAAGCTGCAGCGAGTTGTTCGGTGTCTGTTTCTGACAATGGACCCGCATGTTCTATCCAAAGCCGTTTTTTGCCCGCCATAGCGGCTGTGACATCAGCCAAGGACGCTGCCGCATTTTCTTCTAAACCTGCCGCCTCATAGGTAAATAAACGAAAGTGCAAAGCCGTTTCAGCCATTCTGTTGCTCCGAAACTGCTAAAAACCTTTAGTGGCAATAATCTTCACTTCGGTGAAATCTTCAAGGCCAAACATGCCGCCCTCGCGGCCATTGCCGGATTGTTTGTAACCGCCAAACGGATGCCCCGCCGAAAGGCCCGCGCCATTGACCCGCACCATACCGGCGCGGAGCTGACGGGTAACGCGCGCCGCACGCTCCGCGCTGCCGGTCTGCACATAAGCGGCAAGACCAAAGACCGTGTCATTGGCAACTTCGATAGCTTCTTTTTCGTCGGCCACTTTGATGATCGACAATACCGGCCCAAACACTTCTTCGCGCGCGATCGTCATATCATTGGTGACATTGGCAAAAATGGTCGGGCGCACATAATAGCCGCGGTTAAACCCTTCCGGCCGGCCAAGTCCGCCAAGCACCACACGTGCGCCTTCTTTGATGGCAACATCAATCAGGCCTTGGATTTTATCATATTGCATTTGCGAAATCACCGGCCCGATATGGCGGCCTTTATCGCGCGGATTGCCAACTTTAATGTCCGCGCCAAATTTTGCCGCGAGTTCTACGACTTCGTCATAAACGGACGCTTCCACAATCATACGTGTTGGGGCGTTGCAGCTTTGACCAACATTATCAAAGCAATGGGCCACACCGCGTTTGACGGCTTTTGCCAAATCAGCGTCAGCAAAAATAATGTTAGGTGACTTGCCGCCAAGCTCGAGTGTGACACGTTTTACGGTTTCAGCGGCGGCTTTTTGCACCGCAATGCCAGCGCGGGTGGAGCCGGTGAAGCTCATCATGTCAATATCAGGGTGCTTGCTCATGGCTTCGCCAACATCCATTCCAGACCCGTTTACGAGGTTGAACACACCTTTTGGAAAGCCAGCTTCGTGGATGAACTCAGCAAATTTCAAAGCCGACAACGGCGCAATTTCAGAGGGTTTCAAAACCACGGTGCAACCGGCAATCAAAGCAGGCAGAACCTTGAGCACGATCTGGTTGACCGGCCAGTTCCACGGCGTAATCAAACCGCAAACGCCGATGGGCTCGCGGACGATGATTTCGTGATCAGAGAATTTGGCTTCCCAGTGAAACTCACGCGCGGCCTTTAAAAACCCGCCCATGTGCCATGGGCCACAGCCGGATTGGTCGCCAGACGCAAAATCTATCGGCGCGCCAAGCTCATAGGATACGGCTTCACCCATTTCAGAATTACGCGCGTTTTGTATGGCGTCGAGTTTTTCCATGAGGGCCAAGCGCTTTTCCAGAGGCGTTGCGGCCCAGTCCGGAAATGCGGCTTTGGCAGCCGCAACCGCTCTATCAACATCGGCTTTGGCGCCCATGGAAATGGTGGCGCAGGGTTCTTCAGTAGCGGGGTCGATTACATCAAAATCATTGGCAGCAACCGGTTTAACCCAAGCGCCATTGATGTAAAAATCGCGTGTATCGACCATTTTGTAATTTCCTGTTTTTAAAAGTGTAGCTGGTTCCAGTTAGCTTGTCGTGCCAACAAAGACACGGCGCGGCTTAAACTCGCCATGTTCGATTGCGCCAATTGCAACAATATCGCCGCGCTCGGTAGCAAAGGCTTCGTCGGCATGCGTAACAACGCTCTGGCCGCGCACCATGACCGGGTTGCCCAAGCGAATGCGGCGGGCCTGATCGGCGTTGAGCATTATTTCAGGCATGCCATGCAAAGCAGACGCGCAGCTTTGCAAAAGCGCGTCGAGATTGGCGTGGCGATCAGGTACATGCAGCCCGATAGGCCAAGTGTTTTCATCTTCGCCATGTTTGGCGACGGCGTCATCATAGGCAGCACGGCCTTCAATATCGGCGGCTTCGAGATCTGCCATCGTTACCAGATCAACTTCCGCAAACGGATAAACTTCAGAGCGGCGTAAAAACGTGACGTGTCCAAAGCAGCCTAGATCACGGCCAAAATCACGCGCCAATGAGCGCACATAAGTGCCTTTGCCGCATTCGACTTCGAAGGTGGTGGTGTCGCCATTATGCGCAGTGATGCTCAGCGCTTCAATCACCACAATACGTGCCTCAAGTTTCACATTTTCGCCGCTGCGGGCAATGTCATAAGCCCGTTCCCCATCGACACGGATCGCTGAAAATTGTGGCGGGGTCTGGCTGATATCACCGGTATATTTCGGCAGCAGCGCCTCAATAGAGTCGCGTGTCGGGCGGGATACGCTGGTTTGGGTGACTGTGCCTTCGAGATCATCCGTGTTGGTTTCAGCCCCCCATGTCACTGTAAATTGATAGGTCTTTCCGCCATCGACCACATAAGGCACGGTCTTGGTTGCCTCGCCCAAAGCAACCGGCAGCATGCCGGAGGCGAGCGGATCGAGCGTCCCGGCGTGGCCCGCTTTTTCCGCGTTATAGAGCCAGCGCAATTTGCTGACAGCCTCGGTGGAACCCATGCCGACGGGTTTATCGAAGATTACCCAGCCGGAGATGGGGCGTGCCTTTTTGCGACGCGGTTTAGACATTGGAGAAACTCGAACAGAGAGCATTCGTGCGGGCTTTACCCCCACCCTGTATCCCTCCCCACAAGGGGGAGGGGGATATGAGCATCGTGCTTTTCTTGCAATCTCTGTGCATGATATTCAGGTTGCAGAATAAAGATCGATTTTGAAGTCCCCCTCCCCCTTGTGGGGAGGGATAAAGGGTGGGGGTAAACCGCATCAGCAATTCTTGCAGCTTAGTCATTTTTTTGGCTCGTGTCAGACGATTCAACATCTTTGCGCACCACATCTGAATGCAGCAATTTGTCGATCTTGGCGAAGTTTTCAAACGCGGTATCAACTTTAAACCGTAGCGACGGCATAGACCGCATCTGACCCAAATCGCGGCTCAATTGCCCGCGCAAATATTTGGTATGTTTGGCGAGCGCTTTGACGACGGTTTCGGTTTCAGTTTTGCCCATCGCCGAAATAAACGCAGTTGCGATTTTCAAATCCGGCGACATGCGCACTTCCGACACCGAAATGATTTTGCCCTTGAGTAATGGCTCATCAATCTGGCCGCGTTGAAGCAATGCCACAACAGCATGGCGCACCTGCTCACCGACACGCAGCATGCGCTGCGACGGCTGGCTGGTGGTAGCGCGAACGCGTTTGGTTGGAGTTTCGCTCATGGGCGTTTGCCTTGGTTTGGTGTTTTGGCAACGACCGGCAATTCCAACGCATAATGCACCACGTCGTCCGTGCGCTCGCTGCCCATTTGTTTATCCATCAAGCCTGTCATCGCTTCATTGTCAGCATCCGTGGCAATCCACAAAACCGGAACATTAGCTGTGGCCATATGGGTTTTCACCGCCTCGACCAGCGCCTTGCCAATGCCTTGCCCGCGATGGGTTTCAGCGACAAACACATCATCGAGATAGGCTTCAGCATGGGGTTTAAGTGGCGAAACCAAGCGGAACGCCATCGCAAAACCGACGTCTTCGGCAGTGCCGTTTTCTTCAACCGAAGCCACCACGAACACGCAGGTTGTGTCGCTCAAAGCACGCTTGATATGGTCGTGAGCTGGCACGCCTTCCGGCAACCATTCCTCATCAAGTATGTCTTCAAACAGGGCAGCTGCGCGATTTGCATCCTGCGCGCCAAGGCGGATTATTGTGGTCATCGTTCTCACCAATGATTACGCCGCCGGAGCAATCCGGCGGCGATAAACTAACACTGAAATGTGCAGCCTTACAGCGTTCTCGCAATCTGTTGAACGCGGAAGCATTCGATCACATCGCCAGCGCGGATGTCTTCATAATTGGTGAAGGCCATACCGCATTCCTGGCCGCCGTAAGCCTCGGTAACTTCGTCTTTGAAGCGCTTGAGTGTTTTAAGCGTGCCTTCATGGATAACAACACTGTCGCGGATAAGGCGCACGCCGGCACCGCGTTCCACTTTGCCTTCGGTGATTTTACAACCGGCAATTTTGCCAACTTTTGTAATATCAAAGACTTCGAGGATTTCAGCATTGCCGAGGAACGTCTCACGGCGCTCCGGTGTCAGCATGCCAGAGAGCGCGGCTTTTACATCATCCAGCAAATTATAGATGATGTTATAGTAGCGCACTTCCGTGCCACCGCGTTCAGCGGCTTCACGGGCCTGCTTATTGGCGCGCACCGAAAAGCCCATGATGACAGCTTTAGAGGCCTCCGCCAGCGACACATCGCTTTCGGTAATGCCGCCAGCGCCCGAATGCACGATGCGCGCGCGCACTTCAGATGTGTTGATTTTCTCAATGGAAGCAATGATCGCCTCAACTGAACCCTGCACATCGCCCTTCAGAACAATCGGGAACTCTTTGACCGCGCTGGTTTGCAGTTGGCTCATCATCTGTTCAAGCGAACCGCGTGAACCGGCTTGACGCGCACTTGCCAAATCACGGGCCAGACGGCCGCGATAGGCAGTGATTTCGCGGGCTTTGGCTTCGCTTTCAACAACCGTAAAGCGGTCACCGGCAGATGGCGCGCCAGATAGACCGAGCACTTCAACGGGCGTTGATGGCGGGGCTTCTTTGAGCACTTTGCCTTTTTCATCGACCAGCACGCGGACACGGCCCCATTCGGCCCCTGCAACCACAATATCGCCCTGGCGAAGCGTGCCGCCTTTAACGAGAACAGTTGCAACCGGGCCACGGCCCTTATCAAGCTGCGATTCCACCACGACGCCATCGGCAGGGCGGTCAGGGTTGGCTTTCAAATCCAAGACTTCAGATTGGAGAATGATGGATTCAAGAAGTTTATCGAGGCCGGTTCCGTTGAGCGCAGACACCTCAACGTCGAGGATTTCACCGCCCATCGATTCCACAAACACGTCGTGTTGAAGAAGTTCGGTGCGGACTTTTTGAGCATCAGCGCCGTATTTATCGACCTTGTTGATGGCAACAATGATCGGCACACCGGCAGCTTTGGCATGATTGATCGACTCAATTGTTTGCGGCATCACGCTGTCGTCAGCCGCCACAACCAATATCGCAATATCGGTTGCCTGCGCGCCACGGGCACGCATTGCTGTGAAGGCTTCGTGGCCCGGCGTGTCAATAAACGTAATCAGATGGCCATTACGTTCAACCTGGTAAGCGCCGATATGCTGGGTGATACCGCCAGCCTCACCGCTGACCACTTTGGTTTTGCGGATTGCGTCAAGAAGCGATGTTTTACCGTGGTCAACGTGGCCCATAATTGTGACCACCGGCGGGCGCGTCACACGGTTGGCCAGCGTATCATCAAACTCGAAAATGCCGGTTTCAACGTCGGCATCTGTCACTCGGCGAACCGTGTGGCCAAATTCAGTGGCGATGAGTTCAGCGGTATCGGCATCAATAATGTCGCCGGGCTTCATCATCTGGCCTTGCGCCATCAACATTTTGATAAGGTCAACCGAACGCTCGGTCATACGTTGCGCGAGTTCCTGAATGGAGATCGTTTCCGGCAATTGCACTTCGCGCGATACTTTCTCGCGAACGACCTGCATACCGGCACGCTTCATTTTCTCCTGACGGCGGCGCATCGCTGACAGAGAACGCGCGCGCTCATCATCACCGCCTGTTACCGTGGTGACGGTGAGTTTTGAACGGCGGCGATCATCTTCAACCTTGGCGCGGGTCGGTTTGGCTGCTGCGTCCGGAACCTTGGCGGTATTGCCACGCGGGCCGGGGCGTGAGGCCGGCTCAGAGGCACCACGTTTGCGGGCGCGCTCGTCTTCCTCATTTCGCGATGGCGCTGCAGCACCCATGCGGGCTTTATTGGCAGCGGGGGCTTCACGGCGTTTGGTTTCGGTAACCGGAGGCATCAAAGCGGCATCAGCAGCAGCGCGAATGGCTTCGGCTTGGCGACGTTTCAGCGCGGCATCTTCGGCTTCACGACGCGCAGCATTTTCTGCAACGCGGATACGATCTTCACCATCACGAACACGCGCGCCTTCAAGCGCCCGCATACGGGCATCCATCTCGCCGGAGGACAAATTGCCCTTAGGAGCGGCAAATGTTTGGCGTGTTTGCGGACGTTGCACCGCACCGGCGGGGGCTGCCATAGTGGCGGCACGCGGTGCAGCTGCGACGGGCGCAACCGGAGCAGGAGCGGGAGCCGGTGCAACCACTGGCGCAGCTACCGCGGCCGGCACTTCAGCATCAGGTGCGGCAAATTCTAAAGCAGGAGCGAGGGCCTGTTCGGCAACCGGCTTTAAGGCTGCCTCTGAAGCGGCAGCCGCTTGAGCTGCTGCAAGGGCAGCAGAAAGGGCAGCGGTTTGAGCAGCCGTTTGGTTAGCCACTGGCGCAGTGATTGGAACGATAATATCGTCCTTTTCGCCGGGCTTGGTAAATTTACGGCGCTTGGTTTCCACCACAACGGCGTGGGTGCGTCCGTGGCTGAATTTTTGCCGGACGGTTGACTGCTCATTGCCAGCCGGTTTCAAAGAAAGAGTTTTTTGGCCCGCGAAGCTCAACGTTTTGTTGTCGCCGGAATTGTTATCGGTCATGCCTGCCTGTCCATAGGTGCGCCGGAATGGCGCTCAAGTGATTATTTACTCATGATATTCATCGTAGTTTTGTCATAGCGGGTTCATCGTCGTTTATACCTTCTTCCAGTTCGTCCATTTCATCGTCATCTAATTCATCGTCGTCGAAATCATCTTCGTCGTCGTATAAATCGTCATCGGACAATTCTTGTGTCGCATCTCGCGCGCGGGATGGTTCTAAAATCACATGCCCTGTGCCGCGATAACGCGCAAGGGCTTCAAGTCTGGCGCGGGCGCCTGTTGAGACTTGTCCTGCGTTTGCGGCGGCATGTATCACATTTTCGCCACCAAATGCCAAACTCATTTCAACACTGGTAAACAGCGCATAACCCGGCACGTCTTTTCCACCCATTTCACGCGTGGCTCTCCTGCCTTGCGTGATTTTGCGGATGCCATCTGCTGCGCCATCGGTTGCATGCAAAACAAACCCGGCTTTGCCGCTGCGCACCAAATCATCCACTTTGGCTGAACCCGTCATCAGGTTGCCTGATTTTCTGAGCAAGCCCAATGAGCCAAGCGCATTTTTGACCATCAGACGCTCAATCATACCAACCAGATCAGGATCAATCGCAACCTCGGTTTTCAGCGCACGACTGAAAATCTTGCGCTTTACCGCCAATGCCACCGTTTCAGCATCAGCTGTTACCCAGCAACCCCTGCCCGGCAGCACCGACTTTAGATCGGGCACCACTTGCCCGTCCGGCCCCGCAACAAACCGGATCAATTCATCCGGTTGCTTGGCTTGACGGGTGACGATGCAAGTGCGGTCATTCACGATCAGCTCTTCACTCTCGTCGTCCACATTTACATCGTCACCTGCTGGCGTTCCGGCTTCAATCACGCTTTGGCTTCGGCCTCCGCTGGTTCTGCCTCAATCATCCAGCCCATCATGGTACGTGCGCCGACAACCATTTCTTCAGCTTCCGCACGTGTGGTGCCGAAACTTGAGAATACACCAACGAAGGTTTTAACTTCGCCGTCTTTTTTCTCGCGCCAGCCCACCAGATCATCGACGGCATAACCAGCAAAATCCTCGAGCGATTTGACGCCGTCTTCGCCAGCTGCAACCATCATGGCGGTGGTGATGCCGGGCACTTGGCGCAGATCATCTGACACACCAAGTTCAACACGTTTGGCGTCAAGTTCAGATTCAATCTGGTCGAGATAGCTTTGCGCGCGGGCCTGAATTTCTTCAGCGGTGCTTTCGTCAAAGCCTTCAATGGCTGCGATTTCTTCCGCGTCAACGTAAGCGACTTCCTCAACCGAGGTGAAACCTTCCGAAGCCAGCAATTGGCCAACCATTTCATCAACGTTAAGCGCATCCATGAACAGCTGCGAGCGTTCGGCAAATTCTTTCTGGCGACGACCGGATTCTTCGTCTTCGGTTAGAATATCAATATCCCAGCCGGTTAGCTGAGAGGCCAAGCGCACATTCTGGCCGCGACGGCCAATGGCGAGCGAGAGTTGCTCATCGGGAACCACAACTTCGATGCGTTCCGCATCCTCGTCGAGAACCACTTTGGCAACTTCAGCGGGCTGAAGCGCATTAACGATGAAAGTTGCAGGGTCAGCCGACCACGGGATAATGTCGATCTTTTCGCCCTGAAGTTCGCCGACAACGGCCTGCACGCGGCTACCGCGCATACCAACGCAAGCGCCAACCGGGTCAATTGACGAATCATTGCTGATGACGGCGATTTTGGCGCGCGAACCCGGGTCACGGGCGACAGATTTGATCTCGACGATGCCATCATAGATTTCCGGCACTTCCATGGTGAACAAGGCCGCCATGAATTGCGGATGGGTGCGCGACAGGAAAATCTGCGGGCCGCGCGCTTCACGGCGCACATCGTAAATGTACGAGCGGATACGATCCCCGTATTTGAACAATTCGCGCGGGATGGACTCATCACGGCGGACAATGCCCTCGCCGCGACCGAGATCGACGATAATGTTACCATACTCAACACGTTTGACGGTGCCGTTGATGATTTCGCCAACGCGTCCGCTAAACTCATCATGCTGGCGGTCACGCTCGGCTTCACGCACTTTCTGCACAATCACCTGTTTGGCAGATTGCGCGGCAATGCGGCCAAATTCCATCGGCGGCAGCGGCTCAACAATCGTTGAACCCAGGGTTGCATCAGCGTTTTTGACTTTGGCGCGGCCAAGCTCGATTTCGGTCGCGAAATTCTCAACGTGCTCGACCACTTTCAAATAGCGTTGAAGGCGCATCTCGCCGGTCTGCTCGTTAATATGGCAGCGAATATCGGTCTCAAGACCATAGCGCAGCTTGGCTGCTTTTTCGATGGCATCGGCCATCGCATCAAGAACGATCTTTTTATCGATCGATTTTTCCTGCGCAACGGCCTGCGCAATCTGGATGAGCTCAAGCTTATTGGCACTTACGGCCATGATCTTTTCTCCTCGTTTTCAACATACCGGCGTCAGCCGGAAATATCATTGTCAAGCATTACCGGCGCTAGCCGGAAATCTCATTATCATTTGCGGCGTCGACTTCGGTAGACTCGATCTCAGTTTCGCCGCGCTCTTTGCGGGCCAGCTTATCGCGCTTCAAGGCTTCACTGATCAACTCATCAGTCAACACCAAATAGGCGTCGGTGAGCGCTTCGAACGGTAATTCAACCGGCTCTGCGCCGCCACCTTCATCGGGCGCGGGCAGTAAAGTCAGCGCAGTCTCCGTTGATGGCCCAATAACACCCGTGAAGCGCTTACGGCCCGCAATCACGGTGCCGGTTTGCAGTTTGGCCAGATAACCCGCCCAGTTCACAAAATCAGCGGCACGCGTCAAAGGCCGGTCGATACCGGGAGATGAGACTTCCAGATGGTAGGCGCGTTCGATGATTTCTTCAACATCCAGCACCGGCGAAATGGCATTCGACAAAACTTCGCAGCCGGTCACATCCATCGAGCCGTCAAAGCGCTCAGCCATGATTTGCAGTGTCATGCCATTGCGGCTGGAAATTTTAATACGCACAAGCCGCATATCGACATCGGCAGCAGCAGGCGCGAGCGCCGCATAAATGCGCGCTTCAAGACCGCTTTCGCGGATGATGCGATCGTCTGTTGCTGCTGGAGCTGCTAAATCGTTCAAGTGATGACCTTTGCCTTCTTTGGCAGGTTTAGGTTTGGGCAACAAAAAAGAGCGGGTCCGGGTGGGCCCACTCTTCGTCAATGACCAAGAATATATATCTGATATAGGGGAAAGTGGGAAGTGATGCAAGTGGCGGTGAACCGCTGACTTTTTTCTTTGAGGGTTAGCGCGCTTTCCTTTTCCTTCATCCTGAGGAGCGCTTCTTCGGCGCATCTCAAAGGACGAAGGAAAACAAGTGGTTTCGGGATGCATTCTTCGTGGTTCGAGACGCGAACAAGTTCGCCCTCACCATGAAGAATGAGGATTGTTCGGATTAAAAGGAATGCAGCGTTCAAACCCTGACAAACGTCAAATACGCAGGCGTTCTGCCCTCGCGTTCGGCTTTGGTTTCGTAGCGTGAGCCCGGCCAAAATAAATAAGGGGTCTGCCAATCATCGGGGCCATTTGCCACCCAGCTAAAATCTGGATTCTTGTCCAACGCATGCAAAGTCCAGTTCACATAATGCGTAATGTCGGACGCAAAGCGGAACTGACCGCTAGGTTTCAGGATTCGAGCAAATCGATCCAAGTTGGCAGCGCTGACAAAGCGCCGTTTCCAATGGCGCTTTTTGTGCCATGGATCGGGGTAAAACAGGTCGATGCAATCAAGACTGGCATCGGGAAATTTATTGAGCAACAAAACCGCATCTTGATGGAAAAGCCGCACGTTTTTAATTTGCCCGGTTTTCAGCGCGCCGCAGACTTTGGCAATGCCATTGATAAAGGGTTCCACACCAAAAAAGCCGGTCGTGGTTTCTCGTCGGGCAGATGCCAAAAGGCTTTCACCGCTGCCAAACCCGATTTCGAGGTGAAAGCGGTTGACGGGCGTTTCAAATAATTCGTTGAGGCTTTTGAACGGCGCAGCATCAACCGCGATGCCACAATGAGCCAGACCCTGCTCATATTCTGCCGCTTGAAGTGGGCTAAGCGGTTTGCCAATCCGGCGGCCAAAAAGACCGCCGGACATATAATCAGGATCAGAAACGCGGGTGGGCAAAGGCTTGATCAAGCAGCCTTGACGGCGGCCTTCATCGCTTTGACCAAATCCGTTTTTTCCCAAGAGAACGAACCGTCACGCCCAGCTTTGCGTCCGAAATGGCCATAGGCCGCTGTGCGCGCATAAATGGGTTTGTTCAAATCCAAATGCGTGCGGATACCGCGCGGTGTCAAATCCATAACGTGGGGAATTGCGGCCTCAAGTTCTGAATCGGTCACTTTGCCGGTGCCATGGGTATCAACGTAGATCGACAATGGCTGCGCTACACCGATGGCATAAGACAACTGAATTGTGCAGCGATCTGCAAGACCGGCAGCAACAACGTTTTTTGCAAGATAGCGCGCGGCATAGGCAGCCGAACGGTCAACCTTGGTTGTGTCTTTACCGGAGAAAGCACCGCCGCCATGCGGAGCTGCCCCGCCATACGTATCGACGATGATTTTACGGCCGGTCAGGCCTGCATCACCATCCGGCCCGCCAATGACGAATTTGCCGGTCGGGTTGATATACCATTTACAATCGGTGGAGATTTTCAGATCGCCTAGCGCTTCACGGATGTATGGTTCCACAACAGCGCGGACTTTATGGGAATCCCACGAGGCATCCATATGCTGGGTAGACAGCACGATTGATGTTGCCTCAAACGGCTTTCCATCGACATAATGCACAGTGACTTGGCTTTTGGCATCAGGGCCGAGTTTGCCTGCGTCGCCTTCACCTTTATGGCGGGCGGCGGCCAAAAGTTCTAGAATTTTGTGGCTGTAATACAGAGGCGCTGGCATCAACTCAGCGGTCTCGTTGCAAGCATAGCCAAACATAATGCCTTGGTCGCCAGCACCTTCGCCGCCCTGCTGGTCGGAGGCGCTATCAACGCCCTGGGCAATATCGGCTGATTGCGTGTGCAACAGAACGTCGATTTTGGCGGTTTTCCAATGGAAGCCGTTTTGCTCATAGCCAATCGATTTGATGGCGGAGCGCGCAGCGGCTTTAAATTTGGCAGGGTTGATAACCGGATTGCCATGATCATCTTTAACAGGATGGCCGTCTTTGCCTTTTTTCAAAAGACTGGCTGGCACACGCACTTCACCGGCGATCACGACGCGGTTGGTGGTTGCCAAGGTTTCGCAAGCGATGCGCACCGTCCACGGATTGACTCCCGTTTTCTTGGCTTCGCGGTAAACGAGATCAACGATTTCGTCGGAAATGCGGTCACAGACTTTGTCTGGATGACCTTCTGAAACAGATTCACTTGTAAAAGAGTAAGTCGAGCGTGCCACGTTGTGTCCCTTCGCGGTGAGGGCGCCAAGCTCGCAGGCACCCGAAGCGCCGCCTGTAGCCGAAGGAATATGTTGAGGTCAAGCCAACCTGAATTACTTGGCTGTAGACAGTGAACGCACCAAATCGAGAATATTTTTGCGAACTGACTCATCTTTGATAGTTGTAAAAGCGCGGGAAAGTTCGCGCAACTCCGGGTCGCGCAGCATTTTAACAACGTCGAACCCGTCACCAGACTCGGCAAACCCTGATTGCTTTGAGGCCGCATCGCCGCCGTAAAAGTAGCTGGGTTGTGTCCCGAGAAAATCTGAAATGGCTTTAAGACTTGATGCACTGACGCGATTCACGCCGTTTTCATATTTTTGAATCTGTTGGAAAGAAACGCCAGCTGCCGCACCAAGATTTTTCTGACTGATCGAAAGAAGTTTGCGGCGCTGTTTAATGCGGAGGCCAACTTCAACATCGATGCTGTTTAACTGTTTTTCGTCCATGTTTACGTCCTGCGGCGGCGCGCCACAAATTGATCTGTCAACAAAATAACTATACCTGCGGTTGCAAATAACACAACCAGTGCAAGGGGAATCACTGTGCCGTGTCGTGCGTAAAGCGTGCTTGATCGCGCGATTTTTACTGTGACATCCGACTTTGCGACAGCGTTAAGCGCAAGCCCGCCGGAAACGTCACCCATAGGTTCAATCAAACCGGACAAGCCATTATTACCAACGCGCAGCAGCGGCAGCCCATTTTCGACCGCCCGTAACTGGGCCTGCCGGAAGTGCTGATATGGCCCGGGCGTAGCGCCATACCAAGCATCATTTGTGACATTGACGATGATATCTGCCCCTTTGACTTGCCGCATGGCGGGGCCGGCAAAAATCACTTCATAGCAAATCAGCGGCATGATTTTTATGCCTTTGGGGCCGCTGATTTGTTCGGCCGAATTGCCGGGCGAAAATGCTCCCGGCGCAACAACCAAAGGGTTGACGCCCAAGGGTTCAAGCCAATCAGCCAGCGGCAAATATTCGCCGAAGGGTACGAGGTGCAGTTTGTCCGCGGCGCCCGCGACCTCACCCGTATCATTGATGGCTAAAACAGAATTATAATAGCGC
>JANMFT010000274.1:0-6339 GCA_031374255.1 Limoniibacter sp.
TCTTTACCGCATGATCGGGTTTGGTTACCCGTTTAAACATATGTCGACCGGCAATGATACGCGCGGCATCAATGTTGGCGCGATGTTCCGCTCACAGACTGCAGACGGTGAGGCGATTGAACTCGTTAAAATCACCAGCCACGCCGCGCTGACCTACGCGGATTTGGATCTGTTCACCGATGATCTGGTCAGCCGCGATTTAAAGCCAACTGACCGCATTTTTAAACGCGATTGTTTAGAGTTGCATCTCACAATTGGCGGTAAATCTTTGGCGCTGTTTGTGGTGCATCTGAAATCCATGGGTGGCGGACGCGATGGCATGAACGGGCGCGATTTTACGATGCCAATCCGCATTGCTGAGACCAAAGCCATCCGCCAAATTATTGCAAACGCGTTTGGCGGGGAAGGTGCGGCTAAGCTGGCAGATTTTGCAATTTGCGGTGATTTTAATGATTACCAAAGCAAGATTGTCGTAATTGGCGATAAACGAAGCGGGTTTACATTCACGCCCGAAGCCGAATCCGTTTCTGCATTGAATATGCTGCTGGCCGATGGTTTTGCAGAAAATATTCTGGAGCGTTTAGAGCCTTTGGAACACTGGACGACCTACCATTCGCGCGGGCCAGATGAGCGCCAGTTGGCGCAGCTGGACTACATTTTGCTGTCACCGGCGCTCGCCGCAAAAAACCCTGCTGCCAAGGTTGATATTATCCGTGCGGGCCAGCCGTTTCGTGTGATTTGCCCGCCTGGCCAAATCGGGGAACGTTATCCGCGCATCGGGTGGGACAGGCCAAAGGCAAGCGACCATTGCCCTGTTGCGATTACGCTCAATCTATGAGGACAACCCATGAAACGACGTTATGCCATTTATGATGTGTTCACGACAGCGCCGCTTTCGGGCAATCCACTGGCAGTCGTGTTTGATGCCGATGGGCTGGATAGTGCAAAAATGCAGGCCATTGCTGGAGAGTTCAACCTCTCTGAAACAGTGTTCATATTACCGCGCCAAAACCCAATGGCAGATTATAAAGTGCGGATTTTCACGCCCGCCTACGAAATGGATTTTGCCGGACACCCTACTGTGGGAGCAGCGGTGGCTTTGGCTGAAGGCCGCGATAAAGCGGGGCTGATTTTGGAATTGAATATTGGTCTGACGCCGTGCGCTGTGGCTGTGCAAAACGGAGTTGCTTATGCTGAATTTGTTGCGCCCGCCTTGCCGCGCGAAACTGAATTGGCAATCCACCCTGACCGTGCCGCCAAGGTAATTAATGTTGAACCTTTTGAAGTGGGCTTCAAGCGTTATGGCGTTGCAGCGTTTGGTGTTGCAAACCCTTATCTTTATGTGCCGGTTGACGGGTTGGAGGTCATGGCCCGAGCGCGGCCAACGCCGGATCTGGTGCGTAGCGCATTTCCTTATCAAGGAATTTATGCGTTCACGCGGCGATCAGTGACCAAAGAGGCCGCGTTTCACGCACGGTTTTTTGCGCCGGAAATCGGCGTTCCAGAAGACCCGGCCACAGGTTCGGCTGCCGTTGGTTTGGCTGGCGTTATTATGAAGTATGAGCCGCCTGAAGACGGACGGCATATGTATATTATCGAGCAGGGCTTTGAGATGGGGCGGCCATCCATGCTGCGGCTGGAACTGGAAGTTGAGCATGCGGCGCTCAAAAATGTGCGGCTTGGCGGCAATGCTGTGAAAGTTGCCGAAGGCGTGCTGTTTGTTTAGCCTTCAATTTCTACGCCGTATTCCGTGCTGGCTTTTATCAATGCTTTCATAAAATCCCGCGCAAACGAGCGGTGGGGGAACAGCAAAAACCGCGTTTCTGTTTCGCGGTAAATCAGTGCGAAAATAACATGGTGCGCAGTAGCAATGCCTTTGCCGATTGAAAATGCGCTGATGTCAAAATTAATGGCAAACAGCTTTGACAAAACGTCTTCAACCGCCAAACCCTCCACTGCCAAACAGACGCGACCATGGCTTTGGTCGATGATTGCAGCTTTACCGGAAGGCAAGGCCACCTTGAGCGCGGGCAGCAAATCAGCGTCGCGAGCAACCGCAAAAACGCGGTTGGCTGCATGTTGAAAAACAAAGTCTCCGTCGAACCTACGGGCAATTGAATTTGCTTTTTCCAGCACGGCGTCGCCTGCAGTAAAACTTGCAATTTCAGCCTGCGTTTGGTTGGTAATCCAATCAATGGAAATGCCCGGTGAACCATCCTGTTTGCCGATGCGGGCGGCGGTCAAGAGGCTGCCAAACGGACTGTCGACGGCGATGGTTTGGAGTTCACTTCTAGCCATGCATACGGCTCCCTTCAGCATCCACCATATGCGGGCTAATGATTTCAATTGGCATTGTCATGCTACGCAGCGGATCGGACAGGATAAGTCTTTGCCCAATGCGTTTTTTACCATCAGCGACCAAAGCAAGGCCCACGTAAGCGCCTATTTCCGGCGAGTAGCAGGCTGCTGTAACGTGGCCCAAACTATCCGCCACTTCGCTGACGGAGGCGTTTTCGATGATATGCGCACCACCATTCAGTGCCCTGCCATCAAGTGATTTAAGTCCAACCAATTGCAAACGGCCCTCACGCACCAAGCCCTCACGGTAGGCCATGGCCGAGCCGATAAACGATTTTTTCTTGGATAGCATCCCGCCTAGCCCAAGGTCTCCAGCGGTGGTGCGGCCATCAAGTTCGGCGCCGGTAACGTGCCCTTTTTCAACGCGCAAAGTGCCGAGCGCTTCAAGGCCGTATGGCACCATACCGAGCGGTTTTCCCGCCTCAATGAGCGCCTCCCAAACGCGGCGGGCGTGGCCTGCGGGGGCATAAACTTCGTAGGCACGCTCACCGGAAAATGACAGGCGGGCGATCATCACATTCACACTGTCGATTGTACCGTGAACTATGCCCATGTGTGGCAATGCCTCGTTTTCAACCGATGTGCCGCTAACGACCTTGCTGAGAATATTCCGTGCTTCCGGCCCGGAAATTGCCATGCCGCCCCACTGGTCAGTCACTGAAGTTGCAACCACTTTCAGGTCCGGCCAAATGCAATCGAGGAAATATTCCAAGTGTTCCATCACTTTACCAGCGTTGGCTGTAGTGGTGGTGACAAGAAACTCCGTTTTGCTCAACCGCCAAGCAGTGCCGTCATCAAACAAGATACCATCTTCACGCAACATCAGGCCGTAGCGGGCTTTGTTAACCGGCAAAGTGGACATCATGTTGGTGTAAATGCGATCCAGAAATTCGGCGGCATCCGGCCCTTGCACCATGATTTTGCCGAGCGTGGAGACATCCACCAGACCTGCTTTTGCGCGAACGGCTTTGGCTTCGCGCACATAGGCTTGCTCGATGGTTTCCCCAATATGCAGGTAAGCCATCGGACGGTGCCAAAGACCTGCGGCATAGGTTTGCCCGCCGTTTTCTGTGTGCCAATCCTGCATAGGAGTAAGGCGATCTGGCATCACATGACCGAAGCGTTCAGCGGCAATTGAGCCGAGCGATACACCGGCAAAAGGTGCGCGGAAACGCGTTGTGCCGGTTTCAGCGATGGTTTTGCCGAGCAGGCTTGCCATGCGGCTCATACCCGCCACGTTTGAGCTGCGCCCCTGGTCTGTCGCCATTCCGAGCGTGGTGTAGCGCTTTAAATGCTCAACAGCGGTAAAGCCTTCAAGATGCGCCAGATCAATGTCGGTATCAACAACATCATGCTGGAAATCAATGAAGGCTTTGTCGGTTGGAGTTTCTGCTCGGATCACCAAAACCGGGGCAGGTCGGGCCAAGCCTTCACCTGCAACTGCGCCGACGGCCTGCCAGTTTTGAGGTAAATCGGGTAGCAGAAACGTTTGCAACTCCTCGCTGAATTTTGGCTTTGGGCCTTTCTGAACACTGAGCGAAATCAGCGGTGTAAACCCGCCGGAAATGCCCAATGCATCGCAGGCGATCTCGCGCGTTGGCCCGGACGTTTTGCCGGATATATCCACGGCTTGGATGGTGATTGATGTGATTGCTTTTGTGCCTTTGGTGCTAACAACTGCATGACCTGTGATAATTTCTACACCGGCTTCGGCGGCCATGATTTTGGCTTCATCGCTGATATTTGACCGCACATCGACGATCGCAATCGTGGTTGCGCCAGCATTGGCAAGATCACGCACAGCTTCATAGGCGCTGTCATTATTGGTGAAGAAGGCCATGTTTTGACCGACCAGCACGCCGTAATCTGATGCGTATTGCTGCATGGCTGAAGCAAGCATGATACCCGGCCTGTCATTGCCGGGAAACACTAGAGGCCGTTCACTAGCGCCGGAGGCCAGCACAACTTCGTTTGCGCGGATAACCCAATGGCGGTGGCGCGGTTCGCCAATGCCTGCTTTGCGGTGTTCAGAGACGCGCTCAACTGCAGCGAATATGTCGCCATCATAAGCGCCCCAAACCATGGTGCGGGAGAGAAAACGCACGTTTGGCAGGCTGGACAATTTGGTGTGTTCAAGCGGCGGTTTGATATCCGCGATGATCACGCGCTTGCCTAGTTTTGCGGCGTTGGATGCGGCTTCCAAACCCGCTTCGCCAGCTCCTATAACCAGCACATCGCAGAACGCATTCATGCGGTCGTAAAGGGCAGAGTCAGCGACATCGCCTGCGCTGCCAAGACCAGCTGCCCTCCGGATGAACCATTCAAAAAAGTGCCAGATGCGCGTATTGCGAAACGGGCCGAAGAAGGTTTTATAATAAAAACCTGCGCCAAAAATCTTCGTGCCTAACTGGTTGATCGCGCCGAAATCCGTGTCAAGTGACGGCCAGCGGTTTTGGCTGACAGCCACAAGACCGTCTCGAAGCTCAACCATGGTTGCCATCAAATTTGGTTCGCGCACACCATTATCGATCACGGTTACAAGCGCGTTTGGCTCTTCCAGCCCAATGCCGATCACCCCGCGCGGGCGGTGCAGCTTGAACGAGCGACCGAATATTTTAACGCTGTTGGCCAGCAGCGCCGAAGCCAAAGTGTCGCCGGCGTGGCCGGTGTATTGTTTGCCGTCAAAGATGAAGCGCAGAGTTGTGCTGGTATTATGCGCGCCCCAGAAGGAAGCCGTTTCATAGTTTTGCGGCCTTTTTCCTAGGGGTTTTTGCCAGAGCAACTTCCGGTTGTTTGGCAAATTTAACGCTGAATATCTCGTGGCTCACCACATCCCGCTCCACAATCAAATGTGCGCGGCATCCATGGTTGTGCTGCCAAAATTCGCGATGCAGCCCGCGCGTGTTCACACGGTTAAACACGTAATCGTTCCACGCGTCCATATCGGTTGAAGCAGGGTCTGGCCGTGTGCGGTTGGCGTCACCAGCATAGGAAAACTCGATCACGTCACGCAAGCCGCAATGGGGGCAGTTGATTCTCATGTGCTTGCCCTCGAATTCATTTCTTCTAATGCCATTTTGGGGTCGGGCCTTGGCCCTTATCATCTATGGCGTAGCCACGGGCAAAACGGTCGAGCGTGAACGGTGCTGATTTTTCGTGCGGCTCGTCTTTGGCAATTGTGTGGGCGAAGCAGAGTCCTGAGCCGGGGATGGCTTTGAACCCGCCATAGCACCAGCCGCAATTCAAATACATGCCGGGCAGCGGGCCGGTGGTGATGATGGGTGCCCCATCCATCGACATATCCATAATACCGCCCCACGACCGCAGCAGGCGCACGCGGGCAAGACCGGGAAACAACGTCACCATCTCGGACATAACGTCCTCAACGACCGGCAGATTACCGCGCTGCGCCCATGAATTATAGCCATCAATATCTCCGCCAAACAGAATGGAGCCCTTGTCGGTTTGCGAGAAATACAAGTGCCCGCCGCCATAAGTGGCAACGGTGTGGATGATGGGCTTGAGGCTTTCGGTGACAAAGGCTTGCAGCACGTGGCTTTCAATCGGCATGGAATTGATGCCTGCGCGGCGCATGACTTCGCCGGTTGAACCGGCCACGCAAACGGCAACTTTCGGCGCACGGATTTCGCCGCGTGTTGTGCGAACGCCCACGACTTGGTCACCGTCTTTGATAAACTCCAGCACTTCGGCGTTTTCAATCATATCAACGCCCAGCCTGTCAGCGGCGCGGGCATAGCCCCACGCAACAGCATCATGGCGGGCAACACCGGCGGATTTTTGCATCAAGCCGCCATAGATCGGGAAGCGGGCGGTTTGGCTCATATCAATTCCGGGCAAGGCCTTGGCAACATCGGCGCGGGAATACAAATCCGCATCCAATCCGTTCAAACGCATTGCATTGCCGCGCCGCGCAAACTGGTCAAGTTGGGCCGGGTGGTGCGCAATGTTCAAAACACCGCG
>JANMFT010000321.1:0-1694 GCA_031374255.1 Limoniibacter sp.
TCATCAGCCTTGTCTATTTCACCATCGGGCCGGTAAAATTTAATACCGTTACGGTCTGCCGGTATGTGTGAGCCTGTCACCATAATCGAAGCCGCATTGCGGCTCATGGCGTAAAGCGCCAAGGCCGGTGTGGGGATTGTGCCGCAATCAACCGGCACCAACTTGCAGACACGCAAAGCCGCTGCAATCTCAAGCGCAAGTGCAGGGCTGCTGGCACGGTGATCCTGCGCCATAAAAACGTTCGCACCCGCCTGAATCCGCCCGCTTGCAATCATAGCTCCGGCAAACGCCTGAACATGCGCAAAGGCCGCTCCGCCGAGCAATTCTGTTGCCAACCCGCGCAAACCGCTCGTCCCGAATTTCGCTGCCATGCCATCCACCAATTTTAACTGAAGTGTAGATGCATTATTTGAGCGGTCATTTCAAATCATCAATCAAACGATGAATGCAAAGACCTGTTCAAATGACCTCTTTCACCGCTACCATCCGGCCTTCTTTGATCGACAGCAGCGCGGCTTCTGCCAGCGCCAACGCAATCATCCCATCTTGGCCGTTGGGTGACGGAGCGGCATTGTCTTTGATCACTGAAATGAATGCCGCAATTTCGTTTGCATAGGCTTCCGTATAACGCGTCATGAAAAAATCATGCAGGGGTGGGCGGGTATAGCCGGACCCATTGGCAATTTCGATAGAAACCGGCCGCTGGTTTTCAGCACGGATAACGCCCGTTGAACCGTGTACTTCAACACGCTGATCATAACCGTAAGTGGCGCGGCGTGAGTTTGAGATTGAGCAGTGTTTGCCAGACTTGGTCATCAAAATCACAGACACAGAATCAAAATCACCCGCTTTGCCAATGGCACTATCCACCAAAACCGAAGCTGTCGCTGTCACATGGGTTGGCTCTTCGCCTAGCAAAAACCGCGCCATATCAAAATCATGAATGGTCATATCGCGCAAGATACCGCCTGAAGTTTTAATATAAGAAACCGGCGGTGCGCCGGGGTCACGTGACACGATTTGCACCATTTCAACTGTACCGATTTTACCCGCGTCAATTGCTTCACGTACTGCCATAAAATGCGGGTCAAAGCGGCGGTTGAAACCAACCATCAATTTGGCTTTGGTCTTTTTGACCACTTCCAAACAGGCCCTCACACGCTCTAATGAAAGGTCGACTGGCTTTTCACAAAAGATCGCCTTTTTGGCGCACGCAAAGCGTTCAATCAAATCAGCATGCGTGGTTGTAGGCGTGCAAATGATCACCGCATCAATGCTTTTATCCGCTTCAATTTCATCAATGGTTTTCACCGCGCAGCCATAGGCTGCCGCCAAATCCTTGGCAGCTTGCGGGAAGGCATCGGCCACGGCAACCAGCGTTGCATCAGGGTTGGCGGCGATGGCTTTGGCGTGCACTTTGCCAATACGGCCAGCGCCAAGAAGGGCGAATTTTAGGGTCATGAAGAAGTTCCGTTTTTAATGGCGCTTACGCGTGAGCGAAGGCGATGAGAATAAGTGAGTTTAGTCGTTTTGGAAGTTTGTTGTCATGCTGCATCCGCATCCAATCCGGCTTTTGCACCAGTGATATAGGACACAATGTCCTCGCCGCTGGTGTCTTCTTTGCGCAAATTGGCGACCAACCTGCCGCGGCGGAAAACCACAATACGGTCAACGAGATCAAACACCTGCCGCAT
>JANMFT010000331.1:0-3595 GCA_031374255.1 Limoniibacter sp.
CGGGCTACGCCCGTCCTCACCATGAAGGGAACCAGAATTAGCAAATGTTCAATTCAAGTCCGAATGATCCTTAACAGTTCTGTTAAATCGAACGTGCAAACGGAATTTGCATCACATAACTTACGCACATTGAATCACAGGTGACTTCCATGGACTCCATAATGAACTCGATCGGCAAGGCGCTTTATCAGGCCCGCATTTTAATGTCGGGCCTCTATATCGGCCTTGGCGTCGTCATTGCTTTGCTGATTACCAAATTTTTCTATGAAGTTTACAAAATCAGCATCACCATCCTGTTTGAAGAAACCACAAAAATCGCGCTGATCATAAAGACACTCGAAATCGTCGATATGGTAATGGTCGTGCAACTGGTATGGGTTGTGGCGTTGGCCGGTTTCTCATTGTTTGTTACCGATGAAAATTTCCGTGATGACGCCACCAATAAGCCGGATTGGCTGTCACATGTTACGACCTATAATCTCAAACTTAAACTCGCTTTCGCGATTATCTCCATCTCCGGCGTTCATGCGTTGAAAGTCTATCTTGAAGGCCAAGCCGACTATCTCACCATGCTTGTAACTGTTGCTGTGCATTTGGTGTTTGTGTTGTCTGCAATTGGAATTGCGCTAGCCGAACGTATGACGAAGGCCTGAACCAATCGGGCACAACCTATGACCCTAGCCGGTTTCGCCCTCGTTCTTGCAGCTGCATTTTGCCATGCAGGATGGAACTTTTTCTATAAACGAATGGCTGGCGGGCTGGAGTTAATCTGGCTGTTTTCAGCGGTCAGCGCACTGCTTTATGCGCCGCTGGCGGGTTATGTTTTATATCACGCCAGCGTGGAATTAACGCCGCACCAATGGCTGTTTATTGCCGGTTCCACAGCATGGCACCTGACCTATTTTGCGGTATTGCAACGCGGGTATCGCCTTGGTGATTTATCCGTGGTTTACCCCACCGCGCGCGCCACAGGGCCGCTGCTCACCACGATTATTGCGGTGGCGTTTTTAGGTGAAACTGTCTCGTTGCAATCTGGCATCGGTATCGCGTTGATTATTGGCGGCGTGTTGATGCTGTCCGGCGTGTTTAAGGCAGGCGTTAAAACAGAGGCTGCAACGACATCCATCATGTTCGGCCTGTTCGTAGGCATGCTCATTGCGGGCTATACCTTATGGGATAGCCACGCTGTAGCCGTACTGCTGATCCCGCCTTTGCTGCTCGACTATTTTCCGTCGGTTGCACGCACGGCCTTGCTCGCACCCATTGCGCTCAAGCGCAAAGCGGAAGTTGCGGCGCTTTGGGCCAACCATAAATCTGGCATTTTTGCTGTCGCTGTTCTGGCCCCGCTGGCTTACATTCTGGTGCTCTATGCGCTCACGTTCACAGCCGTGACATATGTTGCCCCTACGCGTGAATTGTCGGTACTTCTAACCGTGCTGCTTGGCACTCTGGTGCTGAAGGAGGGTGACACCAAAAACCGCCTGATCTGGGCCTGCGTCATAGTGCTCGGAGTTGGCCTGCTCGCCACCGGTTGACGATTGAGTAGCAATGCCTGACAAAAGCTTACGCGTTTAACTATGCTCAAATTCAAGCGGCAGGGGGGCAGATGAACATATATGATATGCTGGTGATTGGCAGCGGGCCAGCGGGGCGTCGGGCGGCGGTGCAATCGGCCAAGCTCGGTAAATCGGTCTTGGTGGTGGACAAAGGCCGCAGGCTCGGCGGCGTCTCGGTGCATACAGGCACCATCCCGTCGAAAACCTTGCGCGAGACCGTGCTCAATTTATCAGGCTTTCGCGAGCGTGGATTTTACGGACGCGGCTACCGGGTGAAACAGGAAATCTCGACCGCTGATCTGGTGCAGCGGCTGCATAAAACGCTCGATCATGAAGTCGAGGTTTTGCAACACCAATTTATGCGTAACGGCGTTAAACATGCGCGCTCACTGGCCGCTTTTTCTGGCGCAAATACCGCAACGCTGACCAATGATGATGGCGAGAAAAACGAGATCGGGTTCAGCCATGCGCTAATTTCCGTCGGCACCAAACCGCACCGGCCCGACAATATTCCGTTCGACCATGCCCATGTTTTTGACAGCGATGAAATCCTCGACATGGCGCGTTTGCCGCGCAGCCTGACCGTCATTGGCGGCGGCGTTATCGGCGTTGAATATGCCACGATTTTTTCCGCACTGGATGTGCCTGTGACGTTGATTGAAGCACGCCCGACGATCCTTGATTTTGTCGACCGCGAACTCGTCGATGATTTCATCCATCAACTCCGCGACCGTGGCATGACAATCCGGCTCGGCACGTCGGTGAAAGAAGTAAAAGCCACTGAAAACGGCGTAGAAACGCACCTCAATGATGGCCGCGTCGTAAAGACTGAAATGCTGCTTTACGCAGCGGGGCGCAACGGCAATGTTGCCAGCCTTGGCCTCGATAAAGTCGGCGTCACTCCTGACGCGCGCGGGCGGATCGAAGTTGACCCGCGCACCTACCAAACCAGCGCGCCGAATATCTATGCGGCGGGTGATATTATCGGCTTCCCGTCGCTCGCCTCAACATCCATGGAGCAAGGCAGGGTGGCCGCCTGCCACGCATTTGGCATGCCATTGCCGCCGATCCCCGCAGCATTTCCCTATGGCATTTACGCCGTGCCGGAAATTTCCACTGTCGGCCAATCAGAAGAGCAGGTGCGCGAAGCAGGTATCGCTTATGAATGCGGCATAGCGCGTTTCCGCGAGACCTCGCGCGGCCATATTATGGGTGTTGATTCAGGCTTTTTGAAACTGATCTTCGCGCTCGATACGCGGCGTTTATTGGGCGCACATATTGTCGGCGAGGGCGCAACCGAACTCATTCACATCGGCCAAGCGGTTATCAACCTTGGCGGAACTGTAGATTTCTTTGTCGAGAACACGTTCAACTACCCGTCACTTGCCGAGGCCTATAAAATCGCAGGTTTGGACGCGTGGAATAGAATGGGGATGAAATAGCACGAGTTTTGCATTTCGTTCAGCCGTCATTCCGGGGCGAGCGTAGCGAAGAGCCCGGAATCCAGCTACTAAATGCCTAAAGTCTGTCAGAAGATAAAAGGTATGCTTTTAACGTTCACAAAGCTGGATTCCGGGTTCTTGCGAAGAGCAAGCCGCGGAATGACGGAGCCATATGAGCGCCCTATCGCATTCTTCATAAGTCCTCTACACCCCACCCAAACCGGAGTGATGACATGCGTTTGGGCGGCAGGCTGGCAGCAGCTATTGAAATTTTAGCAGGCATGGAAGCCCGCCCGCAGCCCTCATCTGTGGCGTTGCAAGACTGGGCCAAAGCCCACCGTTTTGCCGGTTCCGGTGACCGCGGGGCCATAGGGTCTATTGTTCATGATGCACTTCGCAACAAACTCTCAAACGCGTGGCTGCTGGGTGATGACGGAACTGATACAATCAGGCTTTCAGCTTGGGGCGCTTTGCTGTTTCAATGGGGCCTCAACCTCGATGAACTTGAAGTGCAATTTGCCGGTGAGCCGCACGCGCCTGCGCCATTGAGTAATAGTTCGGCCCGCGCTTATGCCACCCGCAAGTTACAAGATGCGC
>JANMFT010000336.1:0-3102 GCA_031374255.1 Limoniibacter sp.
ATTGCGAGCGGGTAAAGCATGACCTGATTGAGATTGGCCGCACCGGCAAAGAAGATTGCGGCCAAAACCATGGTCGCAACAACGGTCACGGCATAGGTCTCAAACAAGTCAGCGGCCATACCGGCGCAATCGCCCACGTTATCGCCAACGTTGTCGGCGATGGTGGCAGGGTTGCGTGGGTCGTCCTCTGGAATTCCAGCTTCAACTTTACCAACCAAATCACCGCCAACATCTGCACCCTTGGTGAAGATACCGCCGCCGAGACGGGCGAAGATCGAGATGAGTGACGCACCAAATCCAAGTGCTACCAGCGAATCGATGACGGCGCGGTCGTTGGGTAAAAAGCCCATCGGGCCGGTCAGAAGCGCATAGTAAACCGACACGCCAAGCAAGGCCAGACCGGCAACGAGCATGCCTGTAATGGCACCGGCTTTGAACGAGATCTCAAGGCCGCCAGCAAGGCTGACTGATGCAGCTTGGGCTGTACGCACGTTGGCGCGAACCGAAACATGCATGCCGATAAAACCGGCTATGCCCGACAGAATTGCGCCGATGGCAAAGCCTACTGCGGCCAATGTGCCGAGCAAAAACCAAGTTAAAACAAGAACGATAGCGCCGACAATTGCAATGGTCGTATACTGGCGTGCCAGATAGGCCTGTGCGCCTTCACGGATTGCGGCGGCAATTTCTTGCATCCGCGCGGTGCCTTGGCTGGCCGCCATCACCGATTGCGTGGCCCAAGCGGCGTAAGCAAGTGACAGCAGACCGCAGGCAATAACAGCATAAAGCATGTTGGTTTCCCACTTTCATATTTGTGAGGCCAAATCCCCTCTGGCCCCGAATAGATTCGCCCGCCAAGCCACTTTCGGGCCGGTCAGACATCCGCGCGCCTTATGCTAAACAAAGCCTCAACGGTCAAGGCGGGGTTAATGGGCGAGACGCGCGCGTTTTTGGATGGCGGCCAGTGTAAGTAGAGCGCCAAGGCAAATGGCGACAACGGGAAACACTATAAAGTTCTGGGTGTGCCAACCACCAGCGTTGAACACAACACCGGACATCAGCGAAGCAACCGCCACCAGGCCAAACAACACTGCATCATGAAAACCTTGCGCTGCGCCTTTTTCAGACGGGCGGTAGCTGTCTGCGACCATGGCTGTTGCGCCAATGAAGGCAAAGTTCCAGCCAAGGCCAAGCAAGATCAGCGCTGTCCAAAAATGCGAAAGGCTTTCGCCATGCAAGCCAACCATTGCGGTGACTACCAGCATCATCAAGCCTGCAATGATAATGCGCTCGCGGCCAAATTTGACAATTAAACTGCCGGTAAAAAAGCTTGGCGCATACATCGCAAGCACGTGCCATGAAATGCCCAGAAACGCCTGTTCTTGTGTGCAACCGGCGGCAACCATGGCAATAGGCGCGCCTGTCATCAGAAACGTCATCAGAGTATACGAACCAACGGCGCAAATGAGCCCGACGGCATAAACAGGCTGCTTGATGATCTCGCTGCGGCTGCGCGGAGGAAGCTGGCTGGCTTTCGCCTCGGCGGTTATTGGCTCGGGCGCTTTCAAAAATGAAATCAGAAGCGCGCCTAAAAGTGCCAGCACCACCACGCCTGCGTAAGCGCCTGCAAATGTGAAAGGTGTGAACAAATCTTTGGACAGAATGACTATCTGCGGCCCCAAAATGGCAGTGAAAACGCCGCCAAAAAGCACCCAAGAAATCGCTTTCGGCTTAAATTCTGGCGGAGATGCATCTGCCGCGGCAAAGCGATATTGCTGCACAAAAGCCCCGCCAATACCGATAAACAGCAGGCCCAACGCAAAAATCCAAAAATTGCTGTAAATAAGTGCCAAGCATGCAACCAAACCGCCAAGGCCAGTCATGCCTGCCCCGACAGTGAACCCGCCTCTCCGTCCAAGCGCCGAAATTGCAAATGCTGCCGGAAGCGCCCCAAGGGCAATGCCGACGCTAAACCCTGCGGCTGGCGCTGTTGCGAGGGACTTGTCTGCGCCTAGCATCATGAAGCCCGCAAGACCGCCGGTTGAAATGGCAATAGGCGCGGCTGAGCCGATGATTGCTTGTATTGCTGCCAGATTGAGCGCGACAGATTTGGCTTTTTTGACTTCTAGGCTGCTCATGGAGGCTTACTTTGTTGGGGGCGACCGGAATGCACGGGCGATACGATCAAGCACAGCGTTAACTATTTTAGGTTCTTCTTCGCCAAAAAACGCAGCGGCAATTTCGACATATTCCGTCACCGCAACCGGAACCGGTACATCTTTACGATGCACCATTTCATAGGCCCCTGCCCGCAATATAGCACGCAAGGTCGAATCAATCCGTGACAGCGGCCAGCCATCCAGCAGAGCATTGTGGATCAGCGGGTCGAGCTCGGTTTGGTATTTGACAACACCGGCCAGGATCGCGCGGAACCATTGAGCATCGGCCTCGAGGTATTGTTCGCCGTCAATTTCCTGGCCCAAGCGAAAATTCTCATATTCGGCAGCGGTTTCCAAAACGCCGGTGCCCGCAACATCCATCTGGTATAGGGCCTGCACAGCCGCCAGCCGCGCCGCGCCGCGTTTGTTGACGCTATCGCTTTTTGTGCGGGCTGGTTTTTGTGTTTTGGCAGCATCAGGCAATTGGCAATCCTTTAATTGAGACGCGGGATTAGGCCGGATTGCAGCGGGTGGCAAGGTGATGTGAAAGCAGGTGCAGGATTTGTTCCCCGCCCCCTTGTGGGGAGGGGTTAGGGGTGGGGGTAAAAGGCAGCCACTGAGCGTGAGGTTTTACCCCCACCCCGTCGCTGCGCGCCGACCCTCCCCACAAGGGGGTGGGTAAGAAAGAGCGCCTGCCCTTGAAAGCCATGCCATATTTACGATATGGAATGTTGCCGGAATATCCCGGCAGCATTCTCAGGGCGGGGCGCAATTCCCCACCGGCGGTAAAGGAAGGCAACTTCCAAGCCCGCGAGCGCTTTCCGGTTTGCCGGAAAGGTCAGCAGATCCGGCGCAATTCCGGGGCCGACGGTATAGTCCGGATAAAAGAGAGTGTGAGCAATACCTTTGCCTGCGCAACCCGCGCTCGCGAGGGCGTTATCAC
>JANMFT010000380.1:0-2448 GCA_031374255.1 Limoniibacter sp.
CTATCTCGGCCCTGCTGTGCTCTTACAAGCCTATCGCTGGCTGATTGATTCACGTGATGAGGCCAAGGGCGACCGGCTGGATAATCTCGAAGACCCGTTCCGGCTTTACCGCTGCCACACGATCATGAACTGCGCGCAGACCTGCCCCAAAGGCTTGAACCCGGCGAAAGCGATTGCCGAGATTAAGAAGATGATGGTCGAGCGGCGCGTCTAAATTGCGCCACACCATTGTCGGCCATGCCATTGTTTCAGCCGACGGCTTCATTGCTGACACTGAAGGCCGGATGCCAAAGCCTTTGATGATTGAGGCTGACTGGCAGCGCTTTCAAGCGGAGTTAGACGCCAGCGATATCACTTTGATTGGCCGTCTTGGCCACGAGGCGCATCCAAATTTTAAGTTACGCCGCAGGTTGGTGCTGACCAGCGGCGTTTCAAGTTTGGCGGAAGGCTACGAGGTCAATGGCCGCGTAGATTTTCTCAATCCTGCCGGTCTTTCATTAAACGATGCTCTTGATCACCTCTTCCCCAATGGTGCCCGCGTGGCGGTTGTTGGCGGCACAAAAGTGTTTGACCATGTGCTCGAAACCATCGGCTTTGATGTGTTTGATCTGGTGGTGGCCAACGAAGTTTTTCTTGGCGCAGGTAATGTGTGTTTCACAGAGCAAGGCGCTAGCCCGAACCGGTATTTGAGCGATCACTGCTACAGTGAACAGCAGTTTGAGATGCTGGATACCGAGCGAAATATTTCTCTTCATCCGTTTGTTAAATCATAATATTGACCACTTTAGCTATTATGTCTATTCTAGACGAAATAGCTAAAGGAGATTGTCATGAAACATTTCACCGCCACCGAAGCCAAAAACCGTTTTGGCGAAATGCTGGAAATGAGCGCATTGGAAGCCGTGGTTATCGAAAAGAACGGTCGTGATGTGGCCGTGCTGCTGTCGAAAACTGAATATGACCGGATTGCAAAACAACCTTCCCGCAAAGATTTAATTAAAACCCTGCACGAAGAGAGCATGCAGCGCTACGGTTCGGTCTATGAAGCATTAGCTAAATAGCCAATGGAAACGCAATATCTCACTATCGAAGATGCGTTTGATATCCACGATGCACAAATCGCCCGTTATGGCGGCGCGTCCGGCGTGCGCGATGCTGGTCTCATTGAAGCGGCTTTGCTGCGCCCACAGACTGGCTATTATGCCGATCTCATCGAAGAGGCAGCCGCACTTTGGGAAAGCCTCACAATGAATCACGGTTTTGTGGATGGCAATAAACGTGTTGGCTTTGCCTGCACCTACGTTTTTTTACGATTGAACGGAGTTTCTTTAACTGCACCACCGCATGAAGTTGAAGCTTTCATCTTAGGTAATCTGCAGTCTGGCACTTTTACCAAAGACAATCTTGATGCTTGGCTAAGGGAAAATACCGCAAAACTCTAAAGCGCGTCGTCACTCGTCTCACCCGTCCTGATCCGCATGGCGGCCTCAAGCGGAAACGCGAAAATTTTGCCGTCGCCAATATTGCCGGTGCGGGCTTTGGCGGCGATGGTTTCAATTGCGGCATCAGCCAATTTATCGGGCACGGCGATTTCAATTTTCAGTTTCGGAATATAATGGATCGCATATTCAGCGCCGCGATAAATCTCGGTCTGGCCCTTTTGGCGGCCATAGCCGCGCACTTCGGTCACAGTCATTCCGTTGACGCCAAGTGCGCTTAAAGCCTCGCGCACATCATCAAGCCGGTGCGGTTGAATGACAGCCATAATCCATTTCATGCGCAGCTTACCCTAGATAACACCCTCAAAATAAGGTTAGCCGGAAACGCTGGAATGGCAAACACATATTGTCACTTTGCGTTCATTCAAGGCTGCGGTACTTTGCGATAATCGCATCGCCCATAGCGGTCGTTGAAACGGTGGCTGCACCTTTATCGGCAATATCGGCGGTGCGAAGGCCATCATCGAGCACCCCGGCAATCGCGAGTTCAACGCGGTCGGCTTCGGCAACCATGCCGAATGAATAGCGCAAACACATCGCAAACGAAGCGATCATGGCAATCGGGTTGGCAATGCCGCGCCCGGCAATGTCCGGCGCGGAGCCATGTACCGGCTCATAAAGCGCTTTGCGTTTGCCCGTCACTTTATCCGGCGCACCGAGGGAGGCCGACGGCAACATACCAAGTGAGCCGGTCAGCATTGCCGCCACATCAGACAGCATATCGCCGAACAAATTATCGGTCACAATGACATCAAACTGTTTGGGCCAACGCACCAATTGCATGCCGCCGGCATCGGCCAGCATGTGGGATAATTTCACATCAGAATACTTGGCTTTATGGGTGGCGGTGACGACCTCGTTCCACAACACGCCGGATTTCATCACATTGCGTTTTTCCATTGAACACACCGCATTGCCGCGTGTGCGTGCAAGTTCAAACGCCACCGCT
>JANMFT010000403.1:0-7653 GCA_031374255.1 Limoniibacter sp.
GGCGGTGGCCAAGCCGATAATGCCATATTCCAGTGCGTAGGCTCCCATCAAAGTGCGCCGGGTTGCGCCAAGGGTTTTTAGAACCACAGCATCGCGGGTGCGGGCGCGGTTGCCCGCGGCCAGCGCTCCGGCCAAAACCAAAACCGAGGCGACAAGCGCCACTCCGGCGGCAACGCGGATGGCAGTGCCAAGTTGCCCAATGACGCGGTTGACGACGTTGAGCGCATCCTTGACCCGAACGGTTGTGATGTTGGGGTAGTTTTTGGCAAGCGTGTTGAGCACCTTGGCCTCATCTTCGCCTGTGGCGGTTTTATCGGCTAACGTCGCCATCCATGAGTGCGGCGCACCGGCAAACGTATTGGGTGAAAACACCATGACAAAATTAATGGCGAGCGAGCCCCACTCGACTTTTCTGAGGTTCGAAATTTCAGCGGTGATGTCACGGCCCAGCACATTGACGGTGATCAAATCGCCAAGTTTGAGGCCAAGTTCGCCTGCTTCTTCAGCTGAAAATGATACGAGCGGTTTGCCGCTATAATCTGCCGCCCACCATTGCCCAGCGGCAAGGCTTGAATTTTCAGGCAAGGTTCCCGCATAGGTTATACCGCGATCACCGCGCAAAACCCATTGTCCACCGGGGGGCACGTTGTCGGCGTTGGGCTCTATACTGTTGATTTTGGTTATGCGACCGCGCAGCATCGGCACGGTTTGAAGTTTGCCTTGAGGCGAAATTTCGCCAACCGTTTCTGTGAAGCCCTTAACATCGGACGAGCGAATATCGACAAAGAAGAAATTGGGCGCGCGCTCTGGCAAAGTGCCAGAAATCTGGTTGCGAAGGCTGCCGTCTATCAAAGCGATGGATGCCAGCAAAGTGAGGCCAAGCCCAAGCGACAGAACCACGGATGGCGTGAGCGCGCCGGGGCGGTGAATGTTGCCAACGGCCAAACGCAGTGACACGTTTTTGGCATGCGGCATGCGCTTTGCAAGAGCGGCAAGAGCGGAGGCAACCACGCGCAGAATAAGAAATGCACCGATCAAACCCACGAGAAACGATAATGCAATGTTGCGGTCGTCTGATGTTAAAACCGCAAGGCTGGCGATCAATGTTCCAAAGATTATTGCGGCCAGTTTGTAAGGCCAGCGTGTGCCGGTTGCCTCACGCGTGAACTCACCGCGAAACAATGCTGTGGCAGGCACGTCCCGTGCACGGCCCAATGGTAACACCGCAAACAGCAAAACCGACAGCAGACCGAAGATGGCGGCCAGAACCAGAGGCTGGATGAAAAAGGTTTGATTGAGCGCAATCGGCAAAACGCCGCTTAGAAATATGGCCGCTATCGTTGGCGCAATGGCGGCGAAAGCCAAACCAATTGCAATTCCCAAGAGACCCAGAATCAATATCTGAACCATATAGACGGTGAAAATAAACCGGCCCGAGCCGCCAAGGCATTTCAGCGTTGCGATAACTCCTCGTTTTGTATCGAGATAGGCGCGCACAGCATTGGCAACGCCAACACCGCCAACCGCCAAAGCTGAAAGACCGACCAGTGTTAAGAACTGTGAGAAGCGCTCAATGTTACTTGAGAGTGCAGGGGACGCATTATCGCTGGTGCGGATGCCAAAACCGGCTTCCGGGAATTTGGCTTCTGCAGCCGCGCGCAAAGCTTTGGCGTCCGTGCCTTCCGGTAGTGCAATTTTATAACCATGTTCGACGAGGCTGCCCGGCTGGATAAGGCCGCTGGCTTTCAGCGCAGTATCAGAAATCAGCAATCGGGGAGCAAAACCAAAACCGTCAGAAGCGGCATCGGGTTCAGTGACCAAAACGGCGCGGAGTTCAACCTCAATGTTTCCAAGTTTTAAACGATCGCCGATTTTCAACGCTAGCCGGTCAAACAGGGTTTGCGGAGCGGTGCCGCCAAAAACTATTTTGGTGCCATTGCCAGCCACGATGTCTTTCACCGGCAGTTGTGGCTCGGTTGTTACCGTTCCGTAAAGCGGCCACGTACTGTCCACGGCTTTCAGTTCAACGAGAGCCTGATCGGTTTCATCGCTTTTAAGTGCCATGGAGCGCAAACCCGAAGTGGCTGAAACGCGGCCAAGCGTTTTGAGGTAGGCAAGTTCGTCTGGTGTTGCTTCGCGTTGATTGAGTTCAAACCGTATATCGCCGCCCAAAATGCTGACTCCTTCGGTTTCAATGCCGGTGGTAATGGAACGTGCAACACCATTGACTGCACCAATCGCGGCAACGCCAATGGCTATACAGGCCAGAAACACGCGGAAGCCGCGTAAACCGCCGCGCATTTCACGCAAAGAAAAGCGCCATGCTAAAGCCAGTTGACCTAATACCGTTGATGTTGAGGCACTCATCAGATTGACACCATGGTGGAATTTGCCTCATCGATTTCACCAGCCCTGATTGCAATTTGGCGCTGACAGCGGGCGGCCAAATCGCGGTCGTGTGTGACCAGAACCAAGGTCATGCCGCGTTCCATTTGTTTGGCAAACAGTAAATCTGCAATTTGTTTGCCGGTGACGGTATCCAAGTTTCCGGTGGGCTCATCGGCAATCAATATTGCCGGATTGGGAGCCAGCGCACGCGCCATAGCAACGCGTTGTTGCTCGCCTCCGGAAAGTTCACCTGGATAATGCGTCAGACGTGCGCCCAAACCAACGGCTTCAAGTTCGGTTTTGGCTTTGTTGAAAGCATTCGGATCACCGGCCAGTTCCATCGGCACGGCAACATTTTCCAGCGCGGTCATATTCGGAATCAAATGAAAGGATTGAAACACAATGCCGATATTGCGCCCTCGAAAGGTGGCGATTTGGTCTTCGCTCATGGCGTTAAGCTTAGTTCCGGCGATTTCAACGTCACCTTGGTCAACCCGTTCAAGGCCGGCCATAACCATCAGCAAAGTGGATTTGCCTGAACCCGATGGCCCGACAATACCGGCTGACTGGCCTTTGGTTATGTTTAGCGACAAGCCTTTCAGCACATGAACTTCAGATGCGCCGTTGCCAAGTGTGATGTGTATTTTATCAAGCGCAATCACGGAAGGCGCGGGTTCAATGGCGGTCTGAATATTCACGGGCAAAATTCCTTTTTTCGCAATCTGCAGCTTAAGTCTCGCTTTCGCCAAAACTGCCACCTATTTAAAGCCATGTGTTCGAGCGATATGGGGCCTGAGTAATGTTGTTTAAAGCCATGATACGCGGCCTTTTTGCGATTGGATGGATGATTGCAGTGCTTGGCGTTTCGCGCGCTGAACCGGTGCGAATTGTTGCCTTTGGCGATTCGCTGTCTTCCGGTTATGAATTACCTGAAAATGAGGGTTTTCCAAAACAATTGGAAACAGCGCTAAAAGCTAAAGGTTTTGATGTTGAGGTCGAGAATAGTTCGGTTTCCGGCGATACATCATCCGGCGGGCTGGAGCGGCTTGATTGGTCGATTGCCGATAGCACTAAACTGGTGATCCTCGAACTCGGTGCTAATGACGCCTTGCGCGGGATTGATCCGGCGCTTACGCGCAAAAACATCGACGAGATGATCAAGCGGCTGAAAGCGCGCAATATTTCAGTTGTGCTCGCTGGTATGCTTGCCCCGCCCAATATGGGGGAGGCCTATGCCAAACCGTTCAATGCGATTTACCCGGAACTGGCGGCGCAGCATCAGGTGTCGCTTTACCCGTTTTTCATGGATGGCGTCATCACAGAGGCCGGTTTGAAATTAAGCGACGGCTTGCACCCAAATGCCAAGGGTGTGGCTGTCATCGTTTCGGGTATTTTGCCGATTATTGAGGCAGAATTGAAAAAGTGATTCGAGTTAGGGAAAACTGCCATGCCCCGTCTCTTTACCGCACTCGAAGTCCCGCGCAGCGTCGCAGCCGGTTTATCGCTTCTAAAAGGCGGCCTGCCCGGTAGCCGCTGGGTCGATGCGGAAAATTACCATATAACACTGCGCTTTATTGGCGATGTTGACCCGAGGCAAGCCGATGATTTGGCCGATGCGCTTGACCATATCAGCGCGCCGCCAATTCACCTTAAAGTAAACGGGCTTTCGGTTTTTGGTTCCAAGAAACCTCATGCATTGATTACGCTGGTTGAACCTCAGTCAGACTTAATTGCACTGCACGCTGATATGGAACGGCTGTGCCAGCGGCTTGGTATGCCCGCAGACGCCAGACGGTTTATTCCGCATATCACGTTGGCACGGCTGAAAAATACCACTCCTGAAGAAGCCGCTTTGTATTTGTCACAGCGCGGTCTGGTGAGCGTGCCGGAGTTTACCGCAAGCCGGTTTGTCTTGATGTCGTCGCGCGATTCGGTTGGCGGCGGGCCTTATGCCATTGAGGCGGTTTATCCATTGGTTGAAGTGCCATTTTCCGGTTTGGCACAAAACCGGGCAGCCAACCTTTGAAATCAGCGTTGTCTATACATATGTGATTCAAATAGGGGCAACAGATGAAACGAGCAATCCTAACACCGGCTGAGATTGATCTGGCGCTGATCAAGCTGAACGGTTGGGAAAAGTCAGCAGCCAAACCTGCAATTGAAAAATCGTTCCGCTTCAAGAATTTCGTTGAGGCATTCGGATTCATGACCAAGGTTGCGCTGCTTGCTGAGAAGCTGGATCATCACCCTGAATGGTCGAACGTCTATCGCAATCTAACGATTGTGCTGACCACACATGATTCCGGCGGTGTGACTGAGTTGGATGTGACGCTGGCGACGCACATCGAGAGTTTGCTAGATTAGTTTTGGCTCAATTGAGTTTTGAAAGGGTTGATGATGTCTGTTGATCCGAGCATAGATCCTAAGAACGCGCTTGCGCCCTATCTTGCGACCAATAAGGAACGCCAAGAGCAATTTGTACGCCGTGATTTTTGGGCCAAGCTGAAGCAAGCAGGCCGGAAATTGCCGTTTGCGGAAGAGGCGGTAGCCGCGTTTTATTGCGCCACTGACAGTCGCACACCTGCATCGGCACGTGCGATATTGTTTGCCGCTTTGGCCTATTTTATTGCGCCGATTGATTTTGTGCCGGATATGCTGGCGATTATCGGCTTTGGCGACGATATGGCGGTGCTGATGAGCGTGTTTGCCATTCTCAAAACGCACATTACTGACGAACACCGTGCCAAAGCGCGCGATGTTTTGAAGGATGAAAACGTCGCCTAAAAGGCGCTTGCCAAAAGCGGCAAATCAGGTCAGCTTAAATCCGCAATGTTTTCAAACGAGAGGAGGTGATCCAATGTCGAGTGGTTTCCAGAATGCTAAGTGCTTGAGCGGGTCATTGACCCTTTGGAGCAACCTCTGAAGGATTGATGAGCGCTAGGTTGGAATTATCCAAGCACAAGCGTAACTGAAACAATCACGGCGCCGCCCTCCCGGAGAAATCTGGTTCAGGGCGGCGTTTTTGTTTGGAATTATGAGCCTGTGCCCAGCCGCTTCAATTTTGCCAAAGCGGTTTCGGATTTTTCGCCATAGGCAATTGTGCCCATCAGACTGCCATCAGGCTTTACCAAAAACATTGAAGCTGTGTGATCCATGGTGTAGCCGCCGCCCTCAAGCGGCACCTTTTTTGAGTAGACCTTCCATGCGTTTTTCAATTTTTCAACTTCGGCGGCGTTGCCGGTTATGCCGGTAACACGCGGAAAGCTCGAGATGTATTCTTTTATCACCTCGGGCGTGTCGCGTTCAGGGTCAACCGACACAAAAAATGCGCGAACGTCTTTGGTGTCATTGCCCAACGTGTCGAAATAACCGGTCAACTCATACAAAGTAGTCGGGCAAACTTCAGGACAATGGGTAAAACCAAAAAACATAACAAACGGTTTTCCCGCCAAAGCCGCTTCGGTGATAGGCGCGTTATTTTGATCAACCAGTGCAAAAGGTGCACCGAGTTTGATCTCCGGCAGTAACGTTACTGCGCCTTCGCGCTGCTGCACAAACAGGACGGTAGCGAAAGTAGTTGCGGCAGCAACAAGCGCCCACAGCGCATAGCGGAGGAGTTTCATGAAGGTCTCATTTCAAAAATCAATCGCCACACCTTTGACTTCCCAATCGCCAAAGCGTGCAGGATCGAGCCCGCCACGGCCATTGATTTCTTTGGGCAAGTTGGCGGTGGCGGCATCCAAAGCTGCGCGGCGGGCTTCGGCTTCCGCTAAAGCGCGTTTTGCAGCTTCGCTCAAAGGCGCGTGTTTCATAACTTCATCACTCATAGGCGGTTTCATTTCAGCGCCAGTTTCGTTCATTGGACAAACCCTGTTCTCCCCGCCATATGGGCGCAACGCCCAAATCCTGCAAGGCGGTCAATAACCGCAGCTCAAACTGAAATGATATTTGATTGATGAAAACCAATACGCTGCCGTTCGTTGAAGGTTTGGCCGCACGTCAGGGCGCCGCAGCCTTATTGGGAGCTGTGGTGGATAATAGACTTGCGCTGGATGGCCTCTTGGAATCCGACACTGCGCCTGCCGCTTGGCGGGCGCTGGATAATATCCGTGATCGAGCGCTGGCTTTAGCAATAGTTAAGAGCGCTCTCCGGTTTCGCGGCACGATTTCCTATTTGATTTTTGCCATGCTCGAACACCCGCTGCCGGATAATGCCAAAAACGTACGGCATATTTTGCATGTGGCCGTGGCGCAAATCATGCTGCTGCGTGTGCCGGAAAGTGCGGCGGTAAATTTGGCGGTCGAGGCCTCTAGCCGTGACCCACAAGCCAAGCGCTATGCCAACCTTGTTAACGCCTTGCTGCGGCGGTTGATCCGCGAGGGTGACGCTGCTTTCGAAGCGGCCAAAGCTAAATCGGTTGAAGCGCCTGATTGGCTGTTTGCCATGTTGACTGACGATTATGGCGAACACTCCGCGCGCGAGATTTTGGCGGCCAACCGCAGTGAGGCTCCGCTGGATTTTACAGTGAAGGCAGACACGAGCTTTTGGGCGGCGAAACTCGGCGGGATAGCGATTAACGGGAATACCGTCCGCGTTGCCCATGGCCAAATTCCCGTGCCGGAACTCGAAGGTTTTGGCGATGGCGCATGGTGGGTGCAGGATGCAGCCGCAGCTTTGCCGGTGAAATTACTGGGGGATGTGAAGGGCCAGCACATTCTTGATATGTGTGCAGCCCCCGGCGGTAAGACCGCGCAATTGGCTTATGCGGGAGCAAATGTCGCTGCATTGGACGTTTCTAAAAACCGGCTCAAACGTGTCGAGGAGAATATGGAACGGCTGCAACTCAGCGCCACCATTATTGTCGGGGATGCCCGCAAACATGTGCCTGAAACGCTTTATGATGGCGTGCTCATTGATGCGCCGTGCACATCAACCGGCACATTGCGCCGTCACCCGGATGTTGCTTGGACAAAAACTCCGGACGATGTGGTGCAGCTTACCCGTATTCAGTTTGAGTTGCTCGATGCAGCAATACGGGTCACCAAGCGAGGCGGCTTGATCGTTTACGCCAATTGTTCACTGCTCAAGGCAGAAGGCGAGTTTTTGGTGAAGCGCTGGCTTGCGGGCCGGAGCGATGTTGTAGTTGAGCGGGTAACCGAAAGCCGTGACGGAATACTTGCGGCGCACGCTGACCATGATGGTTTTTTGCGAACGACGGCTTTGTCTTTCACCCATGAAAACCCCTTGCTTTCAGGGATGGACGG
>JANMFT010000083.1:0-5810 GCA_031374255.1 Limoniibacter sp.
GGTTTGGCTGGACCCTGCTTATATCTATCTTTTCAACGAAATTGGCACGCTGGTTGCGCCTGCGACCTATGCGGTGGCAGCATAATGGCTGAAATTACACTTTCAAAATTGGCACATGCTTACGGGCCCAATCCGCAAAGCGATGCCGATTACGCGCTGAAACAGATGGATCACATTTGGCAAGATGGCGGCGCTTATGCGCTGCTCGGCTCATCGGGATGCGGTAAGACAACCTTGTTGAATATTATTTCAGGATTGGTACGCCCAAGCCATGGCCGCGTTTTGTTTGGCGATCAAGATGTGACCGACGCACCGACGGCAGAGCGCAATATTGCGCAGGTTTTCCAGTTTCCGGTGGTCTACGATACCATGACACTCCGCGAGAACCTCGCATTTCCGCTGCGCAATCGCGGCAAGGATGCTGGCTATATTGCGGCGCGCGTGCAGCACATTGCGCAGATGATTGGCATGGAAGACCGGCTTGATCATAAAGCGCGCGGGCTGACGGCAGATGCCAAACAAAAGATTTCGCTTGGGCGCGGTATGGTGCGCGAGGATGTCAACGCGATTTTGTTTGACGAGCCGCTGACCGTGATTGACCCGCATATGAAGTGGGAACTGCGCACACAGCTGAAATCGCTGCACCGCGAGTTTGGCCATACCATGATTTATGTCACGCACGACCAGACCGAGGCTTTGACATTCGCCGATAAGGTAGTGGTGATGTCAGAGGGCCGCGTTGTGCAACTTGGCACCCCGCAGGAATTGTTTGAAACGCCGGCGCACACGTTTGTTGGTTATTTTATTGGTTCGCCCGGAATGAATTTTTTGAATGCTAAAATTGACGGCAACAAGGCTGTTGTGAATGGCGAAACTATTGCACTTGGCGGTGGTTACAAGGCCGTCGAAGGCCGCACCCAAATTGGCATCCGGCCGGAATTTGCCAAGCTGACTAATAAAGGCGGGTTGCCTTTTACATTGAAACGTATCGAAGATGTAGGCCGCCATCGCATCGTGCGCGGTGAGGTTGCGGGCACCGCCTTCAACATGATTGCGGATGAAGGTGTGGACATTTCGGAATCAAATACCCGCGTTGTGTTTGATCCCGCCAAAATCAGCGTTTATGCCAATGATTGGCGTGTCAATTCTGTGTCCAGCGGAGCGGCGCTCTAATGGACAAAACGCAAAACAACAAAGCGTGGCTTTTGGTGTTGCCGGTGTTGGTGCTGGTTGCGTTTTCTGCGGTTATTCCGTTGATGACGGTGGTCAATTATTCTGTGCAAGACACGTTTGGAAACAACGAGTTTTTCTGGGAGGGTGTCGGCTGGTTTGAGGAAATGATCACCTCTGACCGGCTGCATTCGGCGCTTGGACGCCAGTTACTGTTTTCAGCGATTATCCTCGCGATAGAAGTTCCGCTCG
The DNA here is from genome assembly GCA_031374255.1 of Limoniibacter sp. Classification (GTDB taxonomy): domain Bacteria; phylum Pseudomonadota; class Alphaproteobacteria; order Rhizobiales; family Rhizobiaceae; genus JALOTE01. Next base: position 1,423 of record JANMFT010000083.1, read on the forward strand.
GAATTTTCATCGCGCTCAATATGCCGAAAAAAGGCTTTTGGGCGTCGTTCTGCCTCGTCTTAATGTCACTGCCATTGCTGATCCCGTTCAATGTTGTTGGCACGATCTGGCAGATTTTCGGCCGGGTCGATATTGGCCTGCTCGGCCACACGCTGGCCGCTTTGGGCTTTGATTATAATTACACGCAAGACCCGTTTGACGCCTGGACGACTGTGATCGTGATGGATGTCTGGCACTGGACGAGCTTAGTGGCTCTGCTCTGCTATGCGGGACTGCAATCTATTCCGCAGGCCTATTATCAGGCGGCGAAAATTGATCAGGCAGGAAGACTGGCAGTGTTTCGATATATTGAACTGCCCAAAATGCAGGGCGTGCTTTTGATCGCCATTTTGCTACGTTTCATGGACAGCTTTATGATTTATACCGAGCCGTTTGTTGTCACCGGCGGCGGGCCCGGCAATACCACGACGTTTCTTTCGATTGACCTTGTTAAAATGGCTATCGGGCAGTTTGACCTCGGGCCCGCAGCTGCATTCTCGCTGATGTACTTTCTGGTGATCTTGCTGATTTCGTGGGTGTTTTACACCGTGATGACCAACCTTGATAAAAGGGATGGCGTCTGATGCGCATTAAATCATCCGCCATCGTAATGGGCTTGTATTTGGCATTTTTGCTGGTGCCAATTTATTGGCTGCTCTCGATGAGCCTCAAAACCAATACCGAAACACTATCGACGTTTTCGCTTTGGCCGCAGAACATCACTTTCGACAATTATAAAACCATTTTGACCGACCCGTCATGGTATAATGGCTATATCAATTCGATCATCTACGTCGTGATGAACACGGTGATTTCAGTGACGGTGGCATTGCCTGCCGCATACGCATTTTCGCGGTATCGATTTATTGGCGATAAGCATTTGTTTTTCTGGTTGCTCACAAACCGCATGGCGCCACCCGCCGTTTTTGCTCTGCCATTCTTCCAGCTTTATTCGTCGATTGGGCTTTTCGATACGCATATTGCGGTCGCGCTTGCGCATTGCCTGTTTAACGTGCCGCTGGCGGTGTGGATTTTGGAAGGCTTCATGCGCGGTGTGCCCAAAGAAATCGACGAGACGGCCTATATTGACGGCTACTCATTCCCGCGCTTTTTCGTGCAGATTTTCATGCCGCTGATCGCCTCCGGCATTGGTGTGGTTGCCTTCTTCTGCTTCATGTTTTCATGGGTGGAGTTGCTGCTGTCGCGCACGCTCACTGCAACTTTGGCAAAACCGATTGCCGCCACCATGACGCGCACTGTTTCGGCCTCTGGCATGGATTGGGGCGTTCTCGCCGCTGCCGGTGTGCTGACGATTATTCCGGGCGCGTTGGTGATTTATTTCGTGCGCAATTACATCGCCAAGGGCTTTGCCCTTGGACGGGTATAGGGAGGGTTTGATCATGGCATGGATGGCATGGACGCTCCCGACCGCACTCTTCTTTTTGGTGATTGCACTGTTGCTTCTTACTTTCACCTTTCTTGCAATCAAATATCCCGAAACGCCGCGTTTGGGCGTGCTGCGCATTGAAACCACGCGCGGGGATCGATTGTTTATTTCGCTTTTGGGTTCAGCCTTTATCCATATTGGCTGGCTCGGCCTGTTCGGTGCACCTTATTTATGGGCCGCACTGATTGTCTGCCTGATTTATGCCGCAGCGGTGTTCCGCTGGGTATAAAAAGGGATTTGAGAAACATGAAACCGGCCAAGCCGCAATCATGCCAACGTGCCTAAAAGACGACCACTCGAACCAAACAATTGTTTTCACAATCTGGGAGGACTAACGATGAAATATCTAACGTCAACGACCGCCATTGCGCTTGCAATGATGGCGTTTAGCAGCGCGGCGAAAGCCGACATGGCGGGTGCCAAGGCGTTTTTGGACGCTGAAATCGGCACCATGTCTGTGCTCGACCGCGCCGCACAAGAAGCTGAAATGCAGTGGTTTATCGATGCCGCCAAGCCTTATGCAGGCATGGAAATCAAAGTGGCATCAGAAACACTCACAACCCATGTTTACGAATCCAAACAGCTTGCTGACGCGTTTTTTGCCATCACCGGCATCAAGGTCACGCATGATTTGATCGGCGAAGGCGATGTGGTTGAAAAACTGCAAACCCAAATGCAGACCGGCGAAAATATCTATGACGCTTATGTGAACGATTCTGATTTGATCGGCACACATTGGCGTTATCAGCAGGCCCGCAACCTGACCGACTGGATGGCCGGTGAAGGCAAAGCCGTAACATCGCCGACTTTGGACTTGCCGGATTTTATTGGCACCAAGTTCACCTCTGCTCCAGACGGCAAACTCTATCAGCTGCCTGACCAGCAGTTCGCGAATTTGTACTGGTTCCGGTATGACTGGTTCAACGACGAAAAAACGAAAGCCGATTTCAAAGCCGAATATGGTTATGATCTGGGTGTTCCGGTCAACTGGTCAGCCTACGAAGATATTGCAAAATTCTTCACTGGCCGTGATATGACCTATGCAGGCGGGCCTGCCAAAGTTTATGGCAACATGGATTACGGCAAGAAAGATCCGTCACTCGGATGGCGCTATACCGATGCGTGGATGTCAATGGCCGGCATGAGCGATATTGGCACACCAAACGGGTTGCCGGTTGATGAATGGGGCGTTCGTGTCAACGATAAATCCCAGCCGGTCGGCTCGTGCGTTACACGTGGCGGTGCCACCAATGATGCGGCTGCCGTTTATGCGGTAACCAAAGCCATTGATTGGCTCAAAGCCTATTCACCGCCGGAAGCCGCCGGTATGGTATTTGGTGAAGCAGGTCCGGTTCCAGCGCAGGGCGAAATTGCCCAGCAAATGTTCTGGTATACTGCCTTTACCGCTGACATGGTAAAACCCGGCCTGCCGGTTGTGAACGAAGACGGCACGCCAAAATGGCGTATGGCGCCATCGCCACACGGCACTTATTGGCAGGACGGCATGAAGATCGGTTATCAAGACGTGGGCTCATGGACACTTATGAAATCCACCCCTGTTGACCGCGCTCAGGCCGCTTGGCTTTATGCCCAGTTCGTAACCTCCAAAACAGTGGATTTGAAAAAGTCTGATGTTGGTTTGACGTTTGCGCGTCAGTCAACAATTGACAGCCAGCATTTCACTGACCGTGCACCAAAACTGGGCGGCCTGATCGAGTTTTACCGCTCGCCAGCCCGTATCCAGTGGTCACCAACCGGCACCAACATCCCGGATTATCCGAAGATGGCACAGTTGTGGTGGCAGAATATCGGTGATGCCATGTCGGGCGAAAAAACCCCACAAGAAGCACTCGATAGTCTTTGCGCTGAACAGGAAAAAGTCTTGGAGCGTATCGAGAAAACCGGCGTTCAAGGCGATATCGGCCCCAAAATGGGCGAAGTTGTTGATGCCAAAGTCTGGCTCGATGCACCGGGATCACCTGTTGCCAAACTCGAAAACGAGAAGCCGCAAGGCGTGACCGTTTCCTATGACGAGCTGATCAAGTCTTGGAATAAATAAGGTTTAACAGCCAACAAGAATTAAAAGGCGGGCGCGAAAGTGCCCGCTTTTTGTTGGGGCGGATTGTCGAGACCGCACATTACAGCTTTTTATGGGCGTTAAATATTCAATACGACGTTGTCTTTTCAACCGGCGGTAACCATTCAGCGTTAAGCAAAAACGATCATGCTTCTGATCGACAATGTATCCCGCAGGCTCACCGGCAAAAACCGCACGGTTCTGGTTGAAAGCGAAACTATCCGCTTGCTCGATGGCGAACTCGCCTTGCTTATTGGCCCTAATGGTTTTGGCAAAACAACCTTACTGCGTTTGATTGCCGGTTCTGTTACATTGCATGGCGGCAAAATCAGTTTTGACCGCCCGCTTCTTTGTATCACTGATATTGAAAATCAGCTTGATCCTAAGCTGACACCACTTGAGAACTTTCAGTATCTATCAGCCTACTTTAATCACGATGTGCCAACTGAGCCGCAAAGCCTTGCAGCGCTAGAGCGCTGCGGTGTTTCAGCGTTGATCCCGACGCCAGCTGGCAAATTTTCCAAGGGCCAGAAGGCCCGCGTGGTGCTGGCCTATATTCACGCTTCGAATTTCCGCACCATTTTGCTTGATGAGCCCAATAATGGCTTGGATTATGAGGGCGAGAAACTAGTTTCGACAATTATGGAAGAGCAACGCGGCAAAGGCGCATCCATTATTCTGGCGACACACAGCCCGGAGAAACTGTTGCAAAGTGCCACCTCGCTTATTGTTAAAAATGCCGCAAGTAAATTTGAGCAGATTGATCCGAAAATGGCGCGCTTTACGCGTAATGTGATTGTCCGGCTTACAGACGGCACCATGCAC
>JANMFT010000108.1:0-4681 GCA_031374255.1 Limoniibacter sp.
ACCCGCACCAATGCGGGTGTAGACAGCGTTTCAGTTTTCAAAAAAATGAACACTTGGTCAATTCCGGGCAAGCGCGTGATAACGCTGCTTTCAGCCGGCAATTTGGCCACCACGCAGGCGGCTGTCAGTATATTAGACGAACGCACCAAGGCACTGGCCGACAGAACGCCGTCAATCCTTGAAGCGCCATCCATGTTTCAAATTGCGCGCATGGTCGGCAAAACGTTGCGCGAAGTGATCCAAAGCCACGCAAACGCACCGGGCCAAAAGGCAGAAACCGCATTCAACTCCACGCTGATTTTGGGTGGACGCATTGGCAACAGCCCGTCGCGGCTGTTTATGATTTACCCCGAAGGCAATTTTATTGAAGCTTCAGCCGACACGCCATTTTTCCAAATCGGTGAAACCAAATACGGCAAACCTATTATCGTTCGCGCTTACCGGCCTGAAATGAGCGTCGAAGAGGCGATCAAACTTTTACTGGTCTCTTTTGATTCCACCATCAAATCCAATTTGTCGGTTGGCCTGCCAATTGATGTGCAGTTTTGCGCCGAAGACGACCGCGACATCACCCATGAATTCCGCATCGAAGAGCGCGATGCTTACTACAGATCGATCTCATCCGGCTGGAGCAATGCACTGCGCAATGCGTTTGATGCGCTGGAGCCATTCTCGCTTGATCATCACAAAAAAAGCGCCACTTGATGGGAAGGCTCTGGGACGCCCTCACCAGCCGCCCGCATCTTTTGCTGATTATCACTATGCTGCTCTGGGCGGGCAATTCCGTTGCTGGTAAATTGGCCGTTGGTTACATTTCGCCGATGATCCTGACGTTGGGCCGCTGGACGATTGCGGTAATGTTTGTGTGGGCCATTTCGTGGCGTGAAGTACAGCACGATTGGCCAATAATTCGCACCAAAATGCCATATATAGTGTTGATGGGATGCGCCGGTTACACGCTGTTCAATGTGCTGTTTTATTCAGCTGCAGAACACACCAGCGGAATTAACATCTCAATTGAGCAGGCTGCCATTCCGCTGTTTATTTTCATAGGCAATTTGGCTGTCTTCCGCATCAAAGCCACAGCGCGCCAATTAATTGGTTTTGGCATTGGCTTGATTGGAATTGTGCTCACAGTCACCGGCGGCAATGTGCTGCATATTCTAAATTCCGGTCTGAACTTTGGCGATTTTTTAATGTTGGTCGCTGTCATCATTTATGCTGCCTTTTCGATTGGCTTAAAAGCAAAACCAGCGCTGCATTGGAAAAGCTTTTTCACTGTTATGGTGACGGCGGCGTTTCTAACGTCCATTCCGTTTGTAATGTGGGAAATCAGCCAAGGCCGCGCGATTTTCCCGTTCAACATGCGCGGGTTTCTGGTGGTGCTTTATGCTGCACTGTTACCCTCAATTGTGTCGCAGATTTTCTATTTGCTTGCTGTAGAAAAACTGGGCGCAAATCTGTCGGGACTCTATATCAATTTGGTGCCAATTTTCGGAACGCTCATGGCAGTGGCGCTATTGGGTGAGACACTCAAATGGCACCATCTTGTCGCTTTGGTTCTGGTCGTCGGCGGCATAATCTATGCACAAACCCAACAAAAACAGGTTGCAGCCAATAAATAATTGCAATCACAGATTGTATTATTACGAAACATTGCCACAATAGCGCAATGAATCAGTTTACACCCAAATCAGCGTTTCAAGCCGCCACTTTGCTCCAGTTTGGTGTCAGACCACACAGAGATCGATCATTTTCCGCAGAATTACGCCAATTTGCAGCACAGTTTCAAATGCACCATGCGATCATTCACCGTTTGGCCCCGCTTGAAGTACGGCTGATTGATACAACCTATTGTTCAACCTTACGAAACCTTGAGCAGAGCGCTTGGACACTCGGCGATTTGATGAACCAACACACTATGGACGCATTACTGGCAGGACATTCTGCTGTGACTTGGTTCCAAAATATGCCAAATAACCATACAAAAGACGATCCCCTTGACCGGCTGAATATTCAATTTGGCGTGTCGATTCCGTTTCATAATGCGCTCGGAAACCATGTCGCGCTAACCCTTTGTGACAGCGCTTTTTCAAGCTTGGATTTGGAACAACTGACCCAGTTGGCCATGCCTCTGATTGATGAAGTATTGAAAACAGAACGTGCGAGCAACTTTGCGGCAACCGCGCTTACAACCCGCGAAACGGACTGCCTGCAATGGGCGGCGGCTGGCAAAACCAGTTTGGAAACCGGTATTATTTTGGGTCTGTCACCGCACACCGTGAACCAATATCTAAGCGAAGCCACGTTGAAACTCAAAGCCGTGAACCGCACCCATGCCGTAACAAAAGCCGTTCGACTGGGCCTCATCAATTTGAGTGCAGTTTGAAGCATCGCTTGAAAAAAGTGTGAGCGATTTTTCGCAAAAGCGATGCGTGAAAAAATTACGGTGAAGCATTTCGTGCACTATTATCGCGCACCTGATCTTTGGGCATAAAATCAAACTTCTGCACAAGTGCTGATGTTATGGCCTCAGTGCCCAAACGTTTATTGACATTACCGCGAATAGTTTCGGCCAACGCCACCAAATCCACCCGGTCTAAATTGTCAAAATCGACCACCACTTCGCCGTAGATAGAGCGAAAGGCATCCTCTTTGATAAACACCTCCGGCGGCACGGTTAGCGCTGCTTTGGTTTTTGCATCAATGGTAAAAACCCATTCGGTCAGCACATAACCTTCCATGATACCGTTTTGGATAATCGGCACTGCGAATGATGGTATTTTGACATAATCAATGCCGATAAAATTTTCAGGCGATGCCTTGCCGGTATCGGCTCCACTGGCTGAAATAGCGTAGTAACCGGCTCCCATCGATGCCCCGATGGCGAGAACGCCGGCGATGGCAATTTTAGCGATCATGCGCTGTAGCGGCCATAACCAGCGCCGTAGGTGCCGTCACTATCGGCATCCCGCAAATGCTGCGCGAGTGTTGCAGCAATACGGTTGGCCGCCGCCATATGGCGCTCAAGCAGCCTTGCATTGTCATTGAGCAGCGTGACCAAAGTCGTTGCATCTTCACGTGTCAGCGTGGCTTCATCACCCGCATTTCGCCATTGCGTGAGTTCCAGCAAAATGCGCGCTTTGCTGTCGGCATTTGCGGCCAGATCAGTCGCTCCGCCGTCCCGCAACGCCTCGCTCTCGCTGGCGAGCAGGGTTTTCAGACGTAGGAATGTATCTTGAAAATTACGCGCCAATGGAGTTGCTTTCTCTTACGTGCATCAATTGTTGCGCAATCAAATTCGAAATGCCGGTTGTGCTCTGTGCGGCCAATTGATCGGCCACCGCCTGCGCCATGAAAGAGCGCCAAACGTTCCCACCCGCTTGCGGCGCATCTGTTTCGCCCATGTTTTCCGGCAACATCTGCTCGACAAAATTGGTGAGCATAACCGCCTCAAACTCGCGCCCAGCTTTCAGTTCCGCAAGGCTAGGCTGATGTGCTGCAACAGGTTTTGACAGGGACACAACATCAATCATGTGCTGAATTTACGGTATCCAACTTGCGCAAAACTTGGGCTTCAAAACCAGCCGTCGCTCAATCGCGCAACAAATTGTTCCATAAAAACCATCACCACATCCGGCCCTAAACCATAGAGCAAAATCAACCCGCCGCCGATGACGTAGGGCATTGAAATAAAGTATACCGGCACTTGCGGCGCCATTTTATTGGCCAGACCAATGCCCAAATTGATGAGCAAGCCATACGCCAAAAACGGCATCGACAACTGCAAGGCCAGCATAAAAGCCTCGGTCAAAGTTTCTTGATAGGTGTTCAGCATCAAACTCGGCTGAAGCCAAACACCCGGCTTCAACACGGTATAACTATCTGCCAAGGCCATCAATAATGGGGCATGAAGGCCGGAGAAAAACACCAGAGCTGTCGCTGTCAGCGTGATCAAACTTGGCAGTGCCGCCTGCGCCTCATCGGTATCAACTGGCACACCGGGCATGGCAGCCAGCCCGATAAACGACGCCATCGTTACGGCAGCAAAATTAAGTGCCAAAAAATATACCCGCGCCAAAATGCCAAGTGTCACGCCAATCGTCACCTCGCATGCAATCAGAATGGGTGACAGTGGATTGGCTGTGGGCAGCTGAATATTAGGTGCAAGCGCGACTGCAATACCGGCGGCAATGAATAAGCGCACCTGCATTGGAACGCGCAAACTCGCAAAACCGGGTAGCAGCAGCATGAAGCCAGACACGCGGCAAAACGCGAAGACAAAGGCATCTAGCACAGGCCCGAACAGGGCGATCATAATGGCCCGAACATGGCGATCAAGAAACGCTTCCCAGCACCTCAATTTTCGCCCCACGCGCAATTTCTACGTGCGATAAAACCGGCAGTGCAGGATACATGCGTTCGATTACCATCCGCACATAAATCCGCACATCGGGCGCGGTAACAATTGCAAAACGATGGCCCGCATTTTGCAATTCGCTAATTTTAATCGACGCTTCTTTGCCAAAAATCTCAATGTCTTTGGGTTCAAAATCAAAACCGATGGCTTCACCGCGCGGGTCACGCCGCAGAGCCTGCTGAAATGCCTGCTCCCAAGTGGTGCCGAGCCGCAAAACCTTTAGGCTGTTTTTGTCAGCAATATCCGCGCAAATTTGCTGGC
>JANMFT010000155.1:0-8352 GCA_031374255.1 Limoniibacter sp.
GTGCGAAGTGTCGCCAATGCGCAAGGTCGCTTTGACCGGCAAATGATCTGATGCCCGGCGGGCTAGCGGTGTGTCGTGTGCGGCAATGTTCGCCAAGGCAGCTTGCGCCAAGACGCCGTCTGCCACAGAATCGTGCGCCAAAGCACCGTGCGACTGAAACCCGCGCGACAGCATCATGCGGTCCAGCGCCAGCAACGGATAGCGCGCCGGAAAACTGGCGCGCGCTGGCGCAATCGTGAAGTGTTTGCGTAAGATTTGGAAGGCTTGGCTTCTATTGCGCCATTCGTTCAAATCGCCCATCAACAAGGTTGGGCGGTTACCCAGTGGTGTGATACTGTCGATCAGCGCACGCGCTTGAGCGGCCCGGGATGCAGGCAGCAATCCCAGATGCGTATTCACCACTCGCAACGGGTGGCCCGCAATTATCAAATCTGTAATCAGTGCACCGCGCGGCTCCAGCCCCGGCAAAATAAGCTGGTGCACCTGTTGGATTAGCGCGTTGCGCATGAGCAGCAGGTTGCCGTGCCAGCCATACGCATCGCCCACACCATCTAGCGGTACCGCAATCAGCCCCAGATCACGGCGAATGCTCTCTAGATCCAGCAGGCCCTTGCGGGTGCCAAACCGTGTGTCCGCCTCCTGAAGGGCGATGATATCCGCGCCGATTTCAGCAATAACGGAAACGGTGCGCGCCAGATCGCGCTTTCGATCAGTGCCGATACCTTTGTGGATATTGTAGGACGCCACAGATAGTTCTTCAGCCTTGGTCATGGGTAGCTACAGTTCCACGCGCCGCAAGCGGAGTGCGTTGGCGATGACAGACACCGATGATAGGCTCATCGCTGCTGCCGCAACCATCGGCGACAGCAACATTCCAAACCACGGGTAGAGCGCACCCGCCGCAACAGGAATGCCGATGACATTATAGGCAAACGCAAAAAACAAGTTTTGCTTGATATTGGTGACCGTGGCACGGGCCAAATTTCGCGCCCGCACAATACCCATCAGATCGCCACCCAGCAGCGTAATGCCTGCGCTTTCGACAGCCACGTCTGCCCCGCCACCCATGGCAATGCCAACATCTGCGGCTACCAGTGCTGGCGCATCGTTGACGCCGTCACCGGCCATCGCAACTTTGCGGCCTTCACTGCGCAATTTTTCAATGAACAGCCGCTTGTCATCCGGCAGCACTCCGGCCCGAACTTCATCGATACCGAGTGACTTTGCTACAGCTTGCGCCGTGCGCTCATTATCGCCGGTGGCCATGATGATGCGCAAACCTTGGGTGTGAAGCGCTTTGATGGCCGCAGCGGTTGAGGGCCGGACCGGGTCTGCCACCGCAACAATTCCTGCCAGCTTGCCATCGATTGCGACAAACATTGCGGTTTTGCCCATCGCCCTCAGTGGGTCGGCGGCAGCTTCGGCAGCGTCGGTTCCAACGCCCAATGACGCCATCATAGCTTTGTTGCCAAGCGCCACTATGCACCCATTCACCCTGCCTTGAACGCCTTTGCCGGTGACGGCCTCAAAATCCTTGGTGTCACCGATCACAATATTTTTAGCCAAAGCGCCTGCGACAATGGCTTCAGCAAGCGGATGTTCAGAGCCTTTTTCCAAGGCTGCCGCCAATGTCAAAATAGTGGTTTCGCTCTCGCCCGCCAAAACCACGACGTCTGTCAATACGGGTTTGCCCATGGTCAAAGTGCCGGTTTTGTCCACGATCAATGTGTCAACGCCCGCCATACGTTCGAGTGCTTCGGCATCCTTAATCAACACGCCAGCCTGCGCCCCGCGCCCTGCCGCAGTTGTAATTGAAATGGGCGTCGCCAAGCCTAAAGCACACGGGCATGCGATGATGAGAACAGATACCGCCGCAGTGATGGCATAGGCCAAAGCTGGCGATGGGCCAAACATGATCCACACTGCAAACGCAACAACTGCAATCAGCAAAACCAACGGCACAAATACCGCCGAGATGCGGTCAGCGACGCCTTGGATGGGTGCGCGCGATTGCTTGGCTTTGGTCACCATATCCACGATTTGGCTGAGCACAGTATCAGCACCAACCCGCGCGGCACTCATTACCAATGAGCCGTTTTTATTGATCGTGCCGCCGGTGACATTATCACCAACGGCTTTCTCAACCGGCATCGCCTCGCCGGTCATCAAGCTCTCGTCAATTGAAGAAGCGCCTTCGACAATTTTACCATCGACCGGCACGGCGTCACCGGGGCGAACGCGCAGCCTGTCACCGGTTTTAACCTCGGCAAGCGGCACATCTTTTTCAGTGCCGTCGGCCGAAATCAGCCTCGCAGTTTTAGGTGCAAGGTTCAGCAGCGCCCGGATGGCATCACCGGTGCGCTCGCGGGCGCGCAGTTCAAGGACCTGGCCGACAAACACCAACGCCACGATCACCACTGCCGCCTCAAAATAGGTGCCAATGCCCATAGACGTTGAAGCGTCACCGCCCATTTTCATGGTGTAAGCAGCCGGAAATAAGCCGGGCAAAAAAACAGCAAACAGAGAATACCCATAAGCAGCAAGAACACCGATTGTAATCAGCGTCCACATATTCAGGCTGCGATTTGTGACGGACGCCCAGCCGCGTTGAAAGAACGGCCAAGCCGCCCACAGCACAATGGGTGTTGCCAGCGCAAATTCGATATAACCGGCCAGTTGGTGGCCGATCCAATCGCGCACCGGCAGGCCAATAAGGCCGCCCATTGTCAAAACCAGCAAAGGCACTGCAGCGGCAGCAGATACCCACATCCGGGTTGTAAAATCGGCTAGTTCGGGTGACGGGGCATCTGATGCCACCAACGGTTCTAGGCTCATGCCGCAGATCGGGCAATTGCCGGGTTTATCCTGCAAAATTTGCGGGTGCATTGGGCAGGTATATTGTGAGGTCTGCACTGGAGCTGGGCTCATTTTCTGAGGTATTTCACCAAGGCTGCAATAACTAAAACGGTTAAAACCAGCATCACTGCCATGCTAACCCAACCCATACCCATTCCATAATTATTCATCATAGCAAAATTCTCCTGTTTATAAGTGCCTTATGAAATCATCTGAACGGCAACGTGTCGTTGATGCAGATCAGTCTCATTTTGGGTGAGTGGCAACGATCCGCGTTCCGGCATGGCCTTCGATGATTGCGCGGGCGTGCCGCAAACTGCCGATGCCAGCCATGGTTCCGCCAGCTTTTACAAAGGCAACAGCGGCTGCAATCTTCGGTGCCATCGAACCTGCCGCAAAATGCATATGCACCAGTTCTTTTGGGGTGATGATATCGATAGCGGCTTGGTCTGGTTCGCCCCAATTGAGAAACACGGCCTCGACGTCGGTCAGCATCAGCAAAGCGTCGGCATGTAGCACCTGTGCTAAAAGTGCCGCTGTTCGGTCTTTATCAATGACTGCTTCAACGCCTTCAATCATTCCGTTTTTGCCACGCACAACAGGGATACCGCCACCGCCCGCGCAAATCACATAGACACCGGCATCAACCAACAATTTAATGGATGCGATGTTCAAAACCGCAACCGGCATGGGCGACGCCACAACGCGGCGGAACGAGCCTTTGCTTTCTTCGATCATCGTCCATTGCGGGTTAGGCGTGGCTGTTTGATCGAGACCAGATGCATAAACGGGGCCGATGGGCTTGGTTGGCTTTTTGAATGCGGGGTCATCGGCGTTCACTTCAACCCGTGTCACCAGAGTTGCACACTCGGTGCCTTTCGGCAGCGCATTCATTAATTCCTGTTCGATCTGATACCCGATCATGCCTTGGGTTTCTGCGCCTAGCACATCCAGCGGCCACAGGCTTTGCGGCGCATAAGCGGCTGATTGCAGCGCCATCAACCCCACTTGCGGGCCATTGCCATGGGCAACAATAATCTGGTGGTGCTTGGCCAAATCGGCCAACGCCAAAGCTGCCGTGCGGATATTGGCCAATTGCGCCTCTGCCGTCATCGGCTCTTTGCGCTGCAACAGCGCATTACCGCCAAGCGCCACCACGATACGCATTAGGAACCCAATGTGGCGACAAGCACCGCTTTGATGGTGTGGAGCCGGTTTTCGGCTTGATCAAACACCACGGATGCGGGCGATTCAAATACCTCTTCAGTCACCTCCATGCAATCAATGCCGTGGGCTTTGAAGGTTGCCTCACCAACTTCCGTATCGCGGTTATGGAAGGCAGGAAGGCAGTGCATAAATTTTGTGTGCGGGTTGCCGGTTGCGGCCATGACAAATGCGGTCACACTGTAGGGCGTTAATAATTTAATGCGTTCAGCCCAAACGCTGTCAGCCTCGCCCATGGAGACCCAAACATCGGTATAGATAAAATCACAGCCTGAAGCAGCCACTGCCACATCCTCACTCATCGTGATTTGCCCGCCGGTCTTCTTGGCAATGGCCTCGCATTGCTCAACCAAGGCTGCATCCGGCCACAGACTTTTCGGCCCGCATAAACGGATATCCATGCCAATTTGAGCTGCACCCACCATCAGTGATGCAGCCATATTGCCGCTGGTATCGCCCATGAAACAAAAGGCGATGTCTGATAAATGCTTATGGGTAAATTCGCGCATGGTGAGAAAATCAGCCAAGATTTGCGTCGGGTGAAACTCGTTCGTAAGGCCATTAAAAACCGGCACGCCAGAAAACTGCGCCAGCGTTTCTGCGTCCTGTTGCGCAAAGCCGCGATACTCGATGCCATCGTAAAACCGGCCCAAAACGCGGGCGGTATCTTTCATGGTTTCTTTGTGGCCGATATGGCTGCCGGATGGCCCGATATACGTCACATGCGCGCCTTGATCGAAGGCAGCCACCTCAAAGCCTGCCCGTGTGCGTGTACTGTCTTTTTCAAAAATCAGCGCAATGTTTTTGCCCGTCAGATGCTGTTTTTCGGTTCCGCTGGATTTTGCGGCTTTTAAATCACCGGCAAGGCGCAATAAAAACCGGATTTCGTCCGGGCTAAAATCAAGCAGCTGCAAAAAGCTGCGACCATGTAGATTGATTGGCATTATAGGCTCCTTCGCAGCATCGCGTAAGCGGGCGGGTCATATGGCATCGAGTAAGCGGGCAATTTACAAAGCATCGCGGATCAGTGGGCAGGTCATACAATGCGATCCGCCGCGCCCGCGCCCAAGCTCCGCACCGGGAATGGTGATCACCTCGACACCGGCTTTGCGCAGCAACGTGTTGGAATGGGTGTTGCGTTCATAGCCGACCACCACGCCGGGGCTGATGCAAAGCAAATTATTGGCATCATCCCATTGTTCACGCTGCGCTTCATAGGCATCGCCGCCGGTGGGCACAGTGCGCAATTTTTTGATCCCGAGTGCGCCAGCAACCACGTCGAGGAATGGTGCAGTCTCGGTTGTTACATGCAGCTTACCAACATCACCGGGGCGCAGCGAGTAGGTTTGCATCGCGTCTGTGACTTCGGCAAAAACCGTCACCAGATCACGGTCGCAAAACGTAAACACAGTATCAAGATGCATTGCAGAACGCCCTTTTGGAAACTGGCAGGCAATGACTTGGGTTGCCGCACCCTTTGCAAACAAAGCCCGCGCCACTTGGCCAACCGCCTGCGGCGATGAGCGCTCGCCCATACCGATCAGCACCGCACCATTGCCGATTGGCATAACATCGCCGCCTTCAAGAAACGCATTGCCGTAATTCAGAACCGGATCACCAAACCACACCGGAAATCCGGCATCTTTGAAATCAGGGTGAAAGCGGTAGATCGCCGTGACATTCAGCGTTTCAAGGCGGCGGGCAGGCCAGAACATCGGGTTGAGTGTTACGCCGCCATAAATCCAACAGGAACTATCTCTGGCGAAAATGGTGTTGGGCATCGGCGGCAACAAAAAGTCCGCCGCACCCAGCATTGGCACCACAACGCCCGCTTCTTTAATCGGCAATTCAGCACGGCTCATGCCGCCAATCAAAATGGCTGATAGTAAACCGGCATCCATCTCGGTCATGCAGGCAAGCAAATCTTCCGCCAAGCCAACGCCAACGCTGTTGTCGTTGATACGCGCCCTCAGCAGCCAAGCTCTTGCCTCTGGAATGGCCAATGTTTCTTCGAGCAGTTCCCGCAAAAACACCACGGCCACACCGCGGTCGCGCAAAATATCGGTAAACGTCATATGCTCAATGCGTGCCTGTTTGACCCAAATCACATCATCAAAGAGCAGCGCCTCACGGTTGGAAGGCGTGAGCCGTTCCATCTCCAACCCCGGGCGGTGAACCAGCACGCGGCGGAGTTGGCCCGCCTCAGAGTGAACGCCGTAGTCATAAGCCATCAGAGTTTCCAGCCTGTGAGAATGGGCAGAACAAGTGCCGCCATGATGATGATTGTGAGGATGGCGAGCAGCGGCCAGATAAAGCGCAACCAGCGCTCATAAGGCACACGGCCAATGGCCAGCCCTCCCATCACTACCGCCGAAGTTGGCGTAATCAAATTGACCACGCCGCTGCCGGTGGCAAATGCCGTGACCACGAGCTCACGCGGCACTCCGGCAAAATCAGCGACCGGCGCAAGGATCGGCATCGACAGAACGGCGAGGCCCGACGTTGAAGGCACAAAGAATGACATGCCGACTTCGATCCAGTAGATCACCAAAATGAACGCGGTTCGGGAGAGACCCGCAACGCTGGTTTCAGCGGCATGCAATATGGTGTCTGTGATATGCCCGGCATCCATCACCACCACAATACCGCGTGCCAGGCCGATGATCAGCGCCACACCCAGCAAATCGCGTGCGCCATTGACGAAGGCATCAACCAGTTTCAACTCGCCAAGGCGGGCGATGATGCCGATGATTATTGCGGCAATTAAAAACAGCCCGCTCATTTGGGCCATCCACCAGCCTTGGCTGGAAACCCCCCAAATCATCACAGCAAACGTTAGGGCAAACAGCAGCAGCACAATTTTATGCAGGCCAGAGAAGACAACCGCTTCGTCAGTTTTCGCCTTCAAAAAGTGAGCCTCATTGGCGGCCTTTTTGTCAAACACCAAAGATTTCGACGGATCAGCCTTCACCCGCGCTGCATAGCGCATCACGAAGGCGACGGCGGCAAGCCAGCACAAGGCCAAAATAATCAGCCGAAGTGTTAGCCCGTCGGCGAAGGTAATACCTGCGGCGTCAGATGCAATAACCGTTGAAAACGCATTGATGGTGGAGCCGAGCACGCCGATGCCTGCGCCAATCATAATTACTGCGACAGCCACCACTGCATCGTAACCGGCAGCGATCATCACCGGGATCAGCAACACATAAAACGCCAGCGTTTCTTCCGCCATGCCATACGTCGTGCCGCCAAGTGCAAACAGCGCCATTAAGAAGGGAATCATAAGGCTTTCGCGGCCTTTCAGGCGCGCCATCGCGCGGGTGATCCCGGCATCAATTGCACCGGTGGATGTCACCACCCCGATAAATCCACCGATGATCAGCACAAACAGCGACACATCAATGGCATTGGCCATATTGGTGGCAGGGTCATAAAACCCCGCAATAGGCGCAAGTATCACATCGAAAATGCCCTGCGGCTTGGCTTCGGTCAGCGCATAGCTGCCCGCCACCGGCACATCTTTGCCCAAAGCCTCAGAGGCAACGCGGGTATATTGTCCGGCCGGAATAATCCACGTCAGCGCAGCAACGAGAATGATCAACCCGAACAAAATTGTGAAAGCTGACGGAAAATGGAAACCGGCGGGTTTTACCGAAATTTGGTTTTCTGATGGTGCGGCAATAGCCATGGCCGTAATCTCCCCGAATTTTGCATTTCGAAGCAAGATTAGAGCCTCCATTGATGGCCGGTATTGATCTCGATCAGTGCCGCAATTTTTTAAATGCTGATGATCACGGGATAATTTGCACCAACTTTCACTCTGATCGGGAAGCTTCCATGCCACAAACTCCTATTGCCAAGCTTTCCCGTGCAGGCCTTTCGCAAGCTGAGGCCAAAGCGCGTTTGACGAAAGACGGCCCTAATGCGTTGCCGCAAGCCAAACGCAGCTCGCCTGTGCAGATTGTTCTAAATGTCATGCGCGAACCGATGCTCGTGCTGCTTTTGGCTGGTGGTGTGGTTTATCTGCTGCTCGGCAGCCGGGCTGAAGCGTTGATCCTGCTGGCGTTCGCCTGTTTGTCGATTGGTATTACCGTTGTACAAGAAGCACGCACCGAACGCGTGCTCGAAGCTTTGCGGGATTTGACAAGTCCGAGAGCCTTGGTTGTGCGTGGCGGCGAACACATGCGGATCGCCGGAACTGAAGTGGTTCGCGGCGATATCATTGTGCTGGCGGAAGGTGACCGCGTGCCTGCCGATGCCAAATTGATTGAA
>JANMFT010000165.1:0-18922 GCA_031374255.1 Limoniibacter sp.
CAAGGTCAGCCCCGCGAAATGCGGCCGCAGCCCCTGCGCGATCCCCTCCAAGATCAACCCCGCCATCGGCAGCACCGACAGCCTCCAAAGGGCTTTGTTCGCCTCGCGGTAATTCGCATAGGTCGCGTCGCCCGGCAGGCCAAGCAGTACGGGCGGCACACCAAAAGCCAGCGCAATTTCACGCGCGGCAGAGTGTTTTGCCTCTAGAAAATCCATATCCTTCGGTGTCAGCGACATCGGTTTCCAGTCAAGATCGCCCTCCAAAAGCAATGGCCGCCCGGCCCGTGTCGCACCAGAATATCCGTCTTCGAGTTCAGTTTTCAGCCGGTCATATTGATCTTCTGTTAGGTTCCCTCCGTCTGCTGGCGCATAGATCAACGCACCCGATGGCCGTGCCGAATTATCGAGCAGTGCCTTATTCCAACACGCCGCCGCATTGTGCGTATCAAGCGCCATTTGCGCCGCTGACAAAGGCGCAAAACCTGTCAGGTCATGCAACGGGTGAAACATTTTGAGATGAATAATCCCAGTTGAGACTTCGCGCGAAACCGGCGGCAGAACCCGTTTTTGTGATCCTGCCTGATACTCAAAACTTTCTACCCAACCATCATCGCCTGCTATGACTGTCATCCGGTCTGGCCGCAGTAAATGCAATGTCGGTGCAAGACTTGGAGCGTTATTCAACTGAAGATAAGCGTTGCCTGAAATAAGCAAATATCCAAACAAAGCCTCAAAAAATGTCGCCCCTGCCTCACCAGCATTAGGCCTCTTGATCAGTTCCAGGAGCGGATGTTCGCTGCGTTCTTCGCGGTCGTCGTAAAGCAACCACGGAACAGCTGACGCAGTTTCAGCAATCAATCTGATCGCTCGAAATACGATTGGATTTTTTGTATAGCCCTCACGTGCCAACGCTTGATAATTAGAGGCCGACCACCGCGCTTGTCCCACCGCGTGAAGCGTAAAGCCGCTTGCCCCATAGGCCTTGGTTATTTGAGGGGCGGGCACAGATTCACGATCGGGGCGGGTGCGCCGCCACGGCAAAGATAATTTCATTTGATAATCCTTTGTCAGCCCAGCGTCCGCACTTTGGGTGCGCTGCGTTTTTCCAGCATCAATTCTGTCAGCGCCCAAACCAGCGCATCCACACGGTCAGGCGACTTTCCATTGGATAATCCGCCTGCCGTAAAATCACACATTTCATCTTCCAGCGCTGCAAACCGCGCTGCATGTTTGATCCGGCCCTGCTCATAAAGTGCCGCTACCGGTTCGGCCCTTAGCGCCTTGCCGCGCGTTGCCCGCACAGCTTTAACGGGCAGATTTTGGTCAAGCGAACGCAATACGCCCGTTACCAGATCTCCGCCTTGATTGACCTCAATCACAATGGCATCGGCGTCATGCGCTTCATAAAGAGCCGCAACGCGTCTGCCCCATTTGGAGGGCGGCGCAGGCGCAAACGTCGCATCTTCGAGCACCCAACCGACACCATCTTTGTCGATACCGGCAACGACTATTCCGCATGCATCTGACTTTGCACTGGACGTCACAGGCGGGTCAACTGCAACAACTATGCGCTGCAACTCTGGCACTTGCGGCTGAAAACACGGATCAAGTATTGACCGTGTCCACAGCGCGCTGTCGCGGTCTTCAATCAATTCACCGTCGAGTTCCTGCCTCCCTAACCTTGATCCGGCATAGCGTTTTTCAATCATCGCCATAAAGCCTAGTGCCAGATTTTCGGCATTATCCTTGGTGCGCATTTTTGAAACCACAAAAGTGGGGTCTCCCATCAACTTCTTAATCAAGGCCGTTGGCTTGGGTGTCGTTGTTATCAACTGCCTCGGCCAATCACCCAACCGCAAACCAAACTGCAACATATCAAATGTCGCCGTGTCGTACTTCCATTTCGCCAGCTCATCGCACCATGCCGCTTCAAATTGCGGCCCGCGCAAACTGTCCGGGTCTTCGGCTGAAAAAAGTAGCGCCACCGCTCCATTCGGCCAAACAACCCGCCTTCGTGACACTTCAAACTTTGGGCGGTTTCCACGGTGCGCCGCCGCTAAAATGCCCGACGGGCCTTCCACCATCACATCGCGCACATCGGCCATAGTCTCACCGATCAATGCTACTTGCCCGATCCGCGAACTCGAGAATACCGGCAGACCACGAACGAGAGCATTGATCCATTCGGCCCCGGCCCGTGTCTTGCCCGACCCGCGACCGCCAATCAGCAGCCAGCCATTCCAATCTCCCCGCGGTGGAATTTGCTCAACACGCCCGCGCGCAAACCACTCACGGCTGGCGGCTTCAATATATTCAGGTTTGAGATTGGCCTTCGACCAGCTTTTTCGCGTAAGCGTGGGCC
This sequence comes from Limoniibacter sp., assembly GCA_031374255.1. GTDB lineage: Bacteria > Pseudomonadota > Alphaproteobacteria > Rhizobiales > Rhizobiaceae > JALOTE01. The sequence goes on from JANMFT010000165.1 coordinate 2,363, forward strand.
AAGTCTTCAATCCTTTGGTCGATAACCGCAAAGGCTGTGGTGATTTCGGTTTCGTCATGGGACGTCATCACCTCATCACTCAAATCCACAATGGCAGCCTTCAAACGGTCAATCGCTTTTAGCAAAGACGTGATTGCATCAAGCCGCGGTTTCGATAACAGCGCATCTTCGTCCGGTTCTTCCATCAGCGCCAAAAAGCGGTCAGACAAAGCGCTAAGGCGACGCCGCAAAACAGTCCCTTCTTGAATGGGCAGCCAGTTTTCCTGCGCAGCCAAATCTTTTAATTCCTCGATCAAACGACCTGAAATTATTGCCAGCCGCTCCAAAGTCGGTTTTGCACCCTCAAATATTTGCCTCGTTATTTTGTTGCGAAACTCAATTGATGTCGAGTTTTGCCCAACTTTTGCTGAATTGATTTTGGACAAAAGATCGCGCTCCCTCGCACAATACCGCCAAAAGAAACCCGGCAAAAAGAAATGCCAAGGCAGCCAGTCAGCAAAACTGCAGTGCAACACATAGTATTTTGATGATGACAGACTTATACAAAACCAGCGTTGCGCTGTCAAGCGTTTGTTCTATTTTTGTTCTCTTTTTTCAAACATCTTGAATCCAGCGCAATTAAAGGCCAAAACAACGCAATCCACCCGCAAAGTGCAGCCCGAATTGACCAAAACGCCAACGCCCCGCCAACGCAGTGACATGAAACGCACATCGCGCTTCATTGCGTTCGACGCATGGCTTGATTCTTTTTTATATGAAGCGCGGTTTGGCTTTGCCAATTTATGGGAAACCATAACGATTTTTTCACGCCGCTTTCATGCCACCGGCTGGAAGCGCTGGGTTGTTGAACTGTCAGGTGAAGCACTCACACTGGGTGTTGCCGGTTTTATATTGATGCTTGGCTTGGCCCTGCCTGCGTTTAAAGAAACCAAAGGTGATTGGCTCAAGCAAGACCAGATCGCAGTTACTTTTCTGGACCGCTTCGGAAATGAAATTGGCAGCCGCGGCATTATCCAGCGCCAGTCCGTGCCAGTCGCTGAAATGCCGTCTAACGTCATTAACGCCGTTTTAGCCACAGAAGACCGCCGCTTTTTCGCTCATATCGGCATCGATTTTCTTGGCCTCATCCGCGCCATGAACGAGAACGCGCGTGCTGGTGATGTTGTCCAAGGCGGCTCCACGCTCACGCAGCAATTGGCAAAAAATATCTTCCTCACCAATGAACGGACTGTTACGCGCAAAATCAACGAAGCCTTTCTTGCGCTCTGGCTTGAAGCCAACCTAACCAAGTCAGAAATAATACAGCTTTATCTCGACCGCGCTTATATGGGCGGCGGCACGTTCGGTATTACAGCAGCATCCGACTTTTATTTCGGTAAAAGCGTGAAAGACGTTACGCTTGCCGAAGCCGCGATGCTGGCCGGGCTCTTCAAAGCGCCTGCTAAATATGCGCCTCATATCAACCTGCCTGCCGCCCGCGCCCGCGCCAACGAAGTTCTCACCAATATGGTTGAGGCTGGTTTTATGACCGATGGCCAAGTTCTTGCGGCGAGGCGTCAACCGGCAAATGTCCTAGACCGGGAGCGCAACAAAGCGCCCGATTACTATCTCGACTGGGCCTTCGAAGAAATGAAGGTGCTGGCACCTAAATTCACCGCACAAAATTTCATTGTCAAAACGACCCTTGATCCTGGCATCCAAGAGGCCGCCGAAGAATCCGTTGAATATCACTTGCGCCAGTTCGGTACTGAGTATGATGTTGATCAAGCGGCCGTTGTGATTATGGATAATAACGGCGCGGTTCGCGCAATTGTCGGCGGGCGTGATTATGGCCGCAGCCAATTTAACCGTGCCACGCGCGGCCAACGTTCCACCGGTTCTTCGTTCAAACCCTATGTATATGCCACAGCTCTCGAAGCCGGTATGACGCCCGAGACTACAGTCTCCGACAGCCCGTTTTCGTGGGGCGACTGGTCACCCAAAAATTACGCCGGTGCTTACTCCGGGCGTATCACGCTCACAACCGCATTGGTCAAATCTGTCAATATTATCCCTGCCCGCCTTGGCCGCGAACTCGGCATAAAGCGCATTACCGCGGTAACCAGATCTATGGGCGTTACCTCCCCGCTTGATACCTACCCACCAATGGTGCTTGGGACGTCAGGACTCACTGTGGTTGAGCAGGCAACGTCCTACAATCTGTTTGCCAATGGCGGTTATCTCGGCACGCGGCATGGCATTGATCAGGTGTTCGGGCCTGACGGTGCATTGCTTTACCAATATGACCGTGATGCTCCTGCTCCAGTGAAAGTTCTAAAAGATTCAACAGTAAAAGGCATGAACCAAATATTGTCGCAAGTTCCGATATGGGGCACGGCGCGGCGCGCCGCTCTCGATGGTATTGTCAGTGCGGGTAAAACCGGCACCACGCAAGATTACCGTGACGCTTGGTATATCGGCTATACCGGCAATTTCACTATGGCAGTCTGGGCCGGTAAGGATGATTATTCCGTCACCAATAAAATGACCGGCGGCTCGCTTCCAGCCATGATTTGGAAACGGGCAATGACTTTTGCCCACCGCGACGTTGAACTGAAAACCATTCCCTTTCTTGAAGATGTTGTTGTGCCAACTGTTGAGCCAAAAAAGGTAGACGAAAAAGCAGTTGAACCAGATGTTTTTGTTTCAACAGTTAAACGTCAAAGGCCTATGCCCGTTTTGATGCGGGACGCACTGATAAATTTGCAGAAAAATTTTGAAACCGCACCGCCATTATTCGCACCTGAACCGGGTTCAACTGCTTCAATTCCGGCAAAAAAAAGTCAGGTTTTGCAATAGTGTCTTTGAGTAATTGCCGCGTTCAAACGGGTGCCAAATGAACCGGGCCTCAATTATCGTTTTGGCACTTATTTTAGCTTTTGCTGCAGGCACAATGTCCGCCGGTTATGCCGTGACACACTGGTTGACACTGGCCAGTCAACGCTCCGGCCCGTGGCAACGGCTTTCAACAATTGGTCAGATCAATCCTGATCCCTACACGCAGGCGTTTGAACACACGTCCACACAACTCCCAATTGGCAGTGCGGAAGGTCACATTTACATTGCCTCGAAAGATAGCCTTGGCCTCAACTTAATTTCAGAGTGCAACTACATCATTGAAGGAGAAATTCCAGCCGCCCGGCTGTTTACATTGCGGGTTGAAACCACCGGCGGACAATTAATCGTAGCAAACTCACCTTTGCAAAGCGCGCTTCATTCAGATCAAATTCTCTTCACCAGAACGCGTTTCAAAATCAACGTTAGTGCAATTGTGCAACCGGATAATTGGCTGGCGCTTAAGGCAAACGGGCCCTTCAACTTTGTGATGACTTATTATGATGTTGCGGTGATCAATGATGATACGGGAAATTCTACGCGCCTTCCTGAAATTATCAAAGGAAGCTGCGCTGATGATTAAATTGGTTTACGGTATGTTATTGACAATTTCCGCGGCAGTGCTGGTGCACATTGCAATCATATTTCTAATTCCCCGGGTGATTGAACCGCAGGTTGTTTCACAATTGCAGACCTTTAATCAAACCGGTGAGCCGCTGGTGTTCACAGGCAGCAATAAAGAACTTGGCGTGTCTGGACTTGATCCATTTTTCCAGTACCGCGTTTGTTTTTATGATCTCAACGACGGGCCTTTCCTGCTGGTTTCATCCGGCGACGTGCCATTCTTTTCAGCGTCATTAATGGCGGAAAATGGCGACGTACTCTTCTCGATTACAGACCGCCAGACCATAAGTCGCGTGTTGAATATTGAGGTTCGCCTGGCAGCTGAGCAGCAGCGCTTATCACAAAACTTAGATGAAGGTGCAGCCGGCGCCGGGGCTGTTCCCGTATTTGTGCCAAACACCAAAGGCTACGCAGTCATCCGGGCGTTTGTTCCAGATAAAAGTTGGAATGGAATTGCGGATAATTTCTTAAATGAGATTATTTGCCAATCTGGCGATATCGCCAGCTAATATAATATCAGGCCGATTTGCGGCTTTTCTTGCCAGATTTTACAATTGCAGCGGAAGTGTCTGGAATTCGCTCATAGCGTACTCCTGGAAATATAATGACACGTGAAGCGCCAAGCTCACGCCCGTAATGAAGTTTTGTCTCAAGTTTTTCCAGCCGTGGCTGGAATGCCAAAATCGTCGCCATAAGGGTCCCCCGCCGCAAATATTAACGACGCAATTATTGAACCTAAATATGTTATGGTTAACAGAGCGCTAACCGTTTTACCTCATAGTAGCCAAGTCTGCGGATTTAGCAGGCCGTTCGGGTAGGTCGCGTTTATGACACAGTATGATTCACTAATATTTTCAGCAGCAGGAGCGTTCGTTTCTTTGCCGCGCCCGGGGCGTGATGATGCCGAGCGGCTTGACGCACTTGCAATCCCATTGTTTGAGAAATTGAGCATTGAAGGCAAACGCCGTATTGCGGCTGTTTTGAGCGAATGCCGGAGTGTTTTACCGGAAAAATTGGTCGAGTCTCTGATTCTTCAACCGCTCGACATTTCAGCCAGTCTGCTGATCTCGCGTGCTGAAATACCCGATTACATTCTTGAGAGAGCTATTATGCAGGGTGGTGAACCGCATGCCCGTATCATTGCGCTCAAAAACAACATCAGTTTGACGGTGAAAACACGCATTGACGCCCTCATTGAAAGTATTGTCCCCATGACCGCAATTGAAGCTCAAGAGTACGATCGTAAAATGGCAAAACCACCCGTTTTGGCCCCTAACAGTGAGGCCCAGACGGAGCTGGAACGTGCGCAAGACCGCCTGCGCAATATGATGATGCGAAAAACACTGCCGGAGCAGATTAAATCAGTGACCGCGCCGTTTGCCACCTCTGATGATATCAACATTGTCGCCCGGTTCATCAATCTCGCTCTCGAAGGCGATGCTGATTTTTTAAGCACCGCCTTAGCCGATGAGTGGTCAGCGCCTTTTTCCGCAATCCGTCCGCTGGTTCAACGCAACGGCCTTCACACTTTGGCGGTATTGCTTAAAGGACTCGACTTCGGCGCAACAGACAGCTTTGCAATAGTTTCAGCTTTTAATCCGCAAGGTTTCGCGTCACGTGAGGCGATTGCCTCATTCTATTTAAAGTTCCAAGGCATTACTGACAGTGAAATTCACACGCTAAAACAAAAATTCGAAGAAAAGCCGTTGCAATCCGGCAAAGCAGCTTAAACTTTCGATATAAGGAATGTCTCTTCAAAGAGTTCATTGGTGCATTCGCATTCAACAAACCATTGGTCGCGGTCAAAGCGCAATTCACGCGCAATGAATTCGCTCAGCGCTTCATCATCCATTGGGCCTTCACGCCAGTTAAAGCTGCGTTCACCGACAGTTTCAGTGGAAGACATCGCCATCACTGCGAGCTTTAAAGTGCTGTCCCGCGCGCGAAGAACCAAAGTAATCGCTCCGGCTTCTTCATTCCCTTTTACTAAAATGCTGGCATAACCGCCAGCACTTTGTATTTGCCTCAATTTGGCAGCGACCCAAAAGCTGGTTGTTAGCCTTGCGCCGCTCAATGCAAATTCAACCTCAAATGATCCAAACTCAATTGATCAATCCTTCATTGCGCATTCGATCAAGAACATCATCATCAATCTTACCAGTGACAGGCAGTCGCACGATGTTCTGAAAATCCTCTATAGCTTTACGGGTTTTTGAACCCATACGCCCGTCGGCAACCAAATCGATGTTCAGATATTGGCGAAGGCCCGCTTGTATTTGCATCACCAAAGGGTCGCCATTTTCTGCCAAAGCATCGGGCTCAACGCGGGGCTGCGCTGCGATAGTGCCGGAGTCCGGCCTTGGAGACGGGCGGATGGAAGCAACAATATCGCCATTAGCCTTATCGAGGCGGCCGGTTTGCGTTTCGTCATTCGAGGCAACTTCAGTTTCAGCCACGCGTCTTGCTGGCACCGCACGCAAATTTGCAAGCAGTTCTTCTGACACTTCGCCCGTTTGCGGAATACGAAGAATGTTTTGATAGGCAATAATGGCCTGCCGCGTCTTGCTTCCCATAACCCCGTCAACGTCGCCGTCGTAAAGGCGTAGATCACGCAAGGTCGCTTGTATCCCCATGACAGTTGGATCAGACGTGGCAACCGCCTCGGTTAGTGGCAAAGGCATCGGGTTCGTATGGCGGTTTGCCGCGACCGGCTCTGCCGATGGCGCAGCCACACTGTCGCGGGTCGAATAGAACGCATTCTCATGCGAATTTGGCTGATGCCAAAGTGCGTTTGAAGCCACGAAGCCAAACAGTGCAACAAATGTCACCATTGCAGCAAATGTCCCGGGGCGCTCACGCAGCGTTTCGCTAAAATTAGCCATTACACCATCCATCAGACCTGAATGACGGTCGAAATCATCAAATACTTCATCACGCCGCGGCATGTTTTGCTCCTGCTGCATTGTTGTAACGGGGGTGAACCACAGGCGTTATAGCCGCCTGTGCTTGAAAATCTGCAAGTTCGACAAGTCTCGAAGCTGGAAAAACAATCTCAACCCGCGTGCCTTTACCGGGCCTGCTCTCAAAGCTGATACGTGCGCCCATCTCATCAACAAGACGGCGAACAATTGAAAGTCCGAGGCCAAAGCCAGAAATTCCTGCGGTTTTTTCACCACGGAAATTCTTCTGTCCCAACCGGACTACGTCTTCAGGTGCAATCCCGTTGCCATTATCTGCAACGATCAATGTCCAACCGTTTGCTGATACAAAGGCGTTGATTTCTACAGATGCCCCTGCGGGTGAAAACTTTACTGCATTGGTTATCAAATTCGTCAAAATCTGGCGAATTGCACCACTTTCAACCAATTTGTCTGCCAGAGTTTCAGGCACGCGGTTATACAAAGTGATTGCTTGCTGTTTTGCCATTGGTTTTAGCAGTGCGAAGCATTCTTCTATGACCGTTCCGAACCTGACTTGCGGCAGCGCTGAACCGCTTGTTTTGTTTTCGAGGATTGTGCTTGTCAGCTCAATTAAGCTGCGTCCCGCCTGTGCGATTAATGCGGGATAAGTTGCCCGCATTTCCGGACTGCAGGTTTGATTTTCACCTATCGCGTCCGCGAGGCCAACCATTGCAGCTAATGGCGCACGCAACTCGTGAGCCAATTCACGTGAGACATCAAATGCCTGGTTTTTTGCCCCCGAGCCATCGATTTCAACAATGGCTGCCAATAACCTGCCACTATGGCATTGTAATTTGACCTCAGTTTCAATGAAGTGCTGGGAATTATTCATTTGCATCCGCAAATTCAGTTTTTGGTTTGCATCTCTTGCGTTGCTTAGCGCTAACAAAAATGCCGGGCGGTCGACTACGTGTATGCGGTCTAGTAGTGCCGATCCGGCTTTTAAGGCTGGATCACTTGCTGCAAAGATTTTTGAGTACCGGTCGCAGTGGACAATTGCGCCGCCCAGTAATCCCGCAGAAGCGGCCAGATCAGATGGTGTCTCAATATTTATCGCATCTATGTCCGATGAAGGTTTTCGTTTGCCAAATGAAAACGCAAGTCCGGTCGCCAGTGAACCGGCAGCTATCAACGCCTGTATTGGCGAAACCACGCCGGTAGCCAAAGCTGCAGTTGTGGCCAAAGCACCGGTTCCGCCCGCAAGCCACTCCAAGCGATGTGCCGCTGTCGCCCGCATTGATTGTGCCGCAGAAATGAGACCGACAATGCTGCCAGCCGGCATTAGCCAATTTACTGCTTCACGATTTGCATCACTAATTCCAAACACAAAAGCGCCGGTTAAGGCAATTGATGCTACTGCCAGCAATAACCCAGTCTTATTGTTTACCATGCCCGTAGCATCACATGCTTCGGACATTTTGGTTGACATAGTGTTGGCGTTCCAGCTGGTCATCGCGTCCAATTCATCGGCGCCGAATGTTTGACGCTTAAAGTCTGAACGATATTGGCAACGCTGCTTTAACGAAGTTTGAACATTCAGACCGACCCGGACGCTTCTTTCTTCAGAATGCCTGCTTTTGAGCACTCGTGGTTTTCATGGTTAATAATGGGTTGTTTTTTGTATCTTATTTGCATCAAATTGCAGTCCAAGTTGAAAACCTATCCCAACCTCATTGTGCGACAATGTCTTCGGGATAGCTCTTCACCGGGCCGGGATAAGGACGAAATAGATGATATCAACCCTGTTCAAATTGGGTTTTTGGGGCGGTTTGACGCTGCTTTTCATACCCGTTGATCTTGGTGCTCAAAACGAGGGCCGGACAGTATCTGCGTTTGAAGCGGTCGTTGCAGCCAAGGCGACTGTAGATGATTTGCGCGACATTTGTGTGCGCAAACCTGATGTGTGTGAAACGGGTGGCGCAGCGCTGCAAACCATATCAGCACGCGCCAAAGCCGGGGCTAAATTGGTGCTGAAATATGTCGAGGATGAACCGGCAAAAATAGACCATCCAATCCCTGCCAAGGACATTAAAGGCTAACTTGTCATCTTTGCCTTACGCCGCATTTCTGGCATGAGGCACTATGAGCGCATCAATTGACACCATTAAGTCTGATTTTGAATTCCTTGATGATTGGGAAGACCGGTATCGCTATATCATTGAGCTTGGACGTGAGATCAAACCTTTAAGCGATATCGAGAAAAATGCTGCTAACAAAGTTGACGGTTGCGCCAGTCAAGTTTGGCTTGTAAGTGAACAATTAAATTCCAACCCAATTATACTCCATTTCCATGGCGATTCAGATGCCCATATTGTTCGCGGCCTTGTTGCCATCATCACTTCAGCTTTCTCGGGTAAAACCCCAAATCAGATTGCAATATTCGATGCCGACGCCTTATTAAAAACGTTGGGGCTTGATGCGCATTTATCGCAGCAGCGTTCAAATGGACTGCGCGCTATGATCCGCCGGATCAAATCCGAAGCGGCGGCAATAATTTCACCTTAAAGCACTGGCCGGTAATCATCGGCGCCCCAATTTCTGATTTTTGCAGCGGGCCTCGGCGGCGGCGCATAATGCCGTGAAAGAATGGAAAGTCCGGCACGTAGCATAAGTTTGGCGGAACGCTGCGGCCATTTCCGTTCGAGTTCCACTTGCTCCAAACCCTTTAGAAAACAACACACATCCAGCAACAGTCCCGAAAACTCAGGTCCAACCGCCTCCAGCGCTTTTGCCACTCTCGTTCTTGCAGCCATTGCCGCGTCAGTTTGGGTTACACCTCCGCCTGCTCCGCCACTTACGCGGATCGGTTCGCCCCAACGCATACTAATGCCGGGCAACATGTTCGCCCGCGTAAAATCTGACCGCAACCTGTCGCCTGCAACCCACTCACCTTTGCCTAATAATGGTATTCCGTTTTTGTCTTTGCGCGTTATGAGATAATCAATTGGCGACTCAACAGTGACGCGGGTCACTGTTCGCTTCTCACCATTTTCTATTAAATCAATTTTTTCAGTTTGGCGCGCCTTGGAAACATTCAGCTGTGTCAAAGGCGCTTTATCATTTATTTTCACCAGCTTACTATCGCGCTTTACCCAACCTTTTCGTGCCAAATAGGCAAGCGCTTTGGCTGAAACATCCAGCGGATTTGAACCTGCTCGACTCAACTGGAAAAGCATCTCACTTTTTGCCGATATGTCTGCCGCGCCAAGACTGAGATAAATAATAATTGAAGTCATCTCTGCCTTTAACGCAGATTCTGGTTTATTAACTTCATCCATGGCGGCCAACCTCGCCAACAAAAGCTATGCGGGTTACGCGTTCAACCTGTTCCATAATGGCGTCAAATTCAGCGTCGTCGCGCAAGTCTTCGATCAGCTGCACAGCATGGCTAACAGTTTTGCGATCGCGGCAAATGGCTCTGCCAATTTCAGTCAGGCTGATACCAAGCGTGGTATTGCACAAATACATGGCAATTTGACGTACCCTTGCAATGCCTTGTGAGCAACGGTTGGCTTGGCGCAAATCATGACCGGAAACGTTAAAGAGAGCCGAACAAAGGTCGATGACGGCTTCGCAGACCTGCGCCCGCTTTTCTGGCGTGGTATCATCGATCAGCCGCGTTGCGGCTAAGCTATTGATCGCCTTGTCGTTATACCCGTTTATGTTCTGGTGATTTTCCATGCCGGACCCCGAAAAAGGAATATATTCCTTATTTCACGGGCCAATGCAACGGGGATAAGTTTGTTGATAAAAAAAGCGCGGTCTATAACCGCGCTCTTACCGAAATTTGTTTTATATCAAGCCTTACGGCCAAGGCCCATTTCACGCGCAAGCGCGGATCGCTGGCGGGCATACGCAGGTGCGACCATTGGATAGCTCGAATCAAGATTCCATTTATCGCGATAAGCCTCAGGGGTCAGGCGATAATGGGTCATCAAATGGCGCTTCAATGACTTAAACTTTTTGCCGTCTTCGAGACAAACAATATGATCGTCGAAAACTGATTTCTTAGGATTGACCGCTGGAACCAGTTTTTCTTCTTTTACTTCTACAGCAGGCGCACCCGTCAAACCCGACAACGCGCCATGAACAGATCGTATAAGCTGAGGAAGTTCGGACGCAGGCAATGGATTATTGCTGACATAAGCACTCACCACTTCGGCTGCTATTTCAATAAGTTCTTCAGAATTGTGATTATCGGAGTCCATAATGTTCTTCTAGTCCTCTGTTTTAAACGCGCGCAGAAAAATTTGTGTTGCATTCTTACTTGCAGTTTATTTCAATGCACTCAAGTGTTTGCAAATGCCAATTTCAAGGTGTGAACACTGTGTTTTTAGTTTTTATGAGTGTAAACATAGCAAACAATTCTGTGATGTCACTCTAAATTTCAAGAAAGAAAATCAGAATACATATTTCAAAAAATTCACATACCAGTATTAAATCAAAACAAATCATGAATGAGATTTTTGAGCTTCTTTGTTTTCACTTGTCATTGCATCAATCACTGCCCCGTCCCACATAGCGTAGCCCGCTTTGTAAGCGGCGCGCATTAAAAGATGTGCGGCTACCGGCGCGGTCAATACAAAGAACAATAATCCTGCAATTGCCCGAGTTGCCACATAAATCTCAGACGCAGAAACCGCTATTGCCAACATCGCCAGACCTGAACCGATTGTTCCTGCTTTTGAAGCCGCGTGTGATCGCGCATAAACATCCGGCAGGCGCACCAGACCAATTGCGCCAATCAATGCAAACAAGCTGCCAAGCACAATCAAAGCTGCGGCAAGGTAATGTGATATTTCAACCCACACTTTTATTGTTGCCTTCCTGCTTTGAAGCCGTTTTTGAAGCTCCACTTTGTAAAACAAAACGTGCAAAAGCGACTGTTGCCAAAAAGCCAACCAAGCCAAGGGCTATGGCGATATCGACATAAAGTGTAAAACCAGTTTTCACCGCAATCACGGCGATAAAGCCGATTGCAACCGCCACCAGCATATCCAGCGCCAAAATTCTATCCGGCAATGTTGGGCCGGTAATCACGCGCCAAACCGTAACAGAAAATGATAGGCATAAAATGGCCAGCGCAAACGTTGTTGCGTAATCCAAAACAGTTTCAGACAGGGTCACCAAATGCCTCCCTGATTTTTTGTTCGAAACCGTTGCGAATATCTGCGCGCGTTGCTTCAATATCTGAGCAATCTACAGCGTGAATATATAGCGTCCGCCTGTCATCAGACACATCTACCGTCAGCGTTCCAGGCGTTAGCGTAATTAAATTGGCGAGCAGCGTGATGTGACTGTCTATTGTAAGCGTGGTTTCGTATGCAAAAATACCGGGTTTCAAATCCATTTTCGGTCGCATCACCAACATCGCCACTTTGATTGCTGACATCATCAACTCATACAGAAACAATCGCACCAAAGATAAAACCGGCACGATCCGCAAAAAGAACGGCGTGGTTCCAATATTCCCGCGTATGAAAAAAAGTGAGGCTGCACCGAACACTGTACCAAGCGCCAAGTTCGGCAATGTGAACGCGCCGGTAACCGCCACCCAAACCACACCGAATATCAGGCTCCAAATTGCGTAATTCATGGTGACACTACTGGAGTCGCATCAGGAAAAACCGCATCGATGTAAGGCTTCGGGTTTTGCAACCATTCTGCAGCGCGCAATGACACCGCAACCACAGGTTCTGGATAAAGCCCGACAACAACAAGCGGAATAGTCAGACCAATCAACGCAATCATTGCTGATGACAGATGCTTTATTTCCAGTGCTGGTAGTGCCTTCTCATTTGGCGCGGGCCTCCAAAACGCAAACAAAAACATGCGCCCTAAAGCCATTGTGGTGATAAACGCTGATACCAGCAATGCAGCCACCAGCCAAAAAGCGCCTACATCAAGCCCAGCTTTGACCAGCATAACTTTAGGCCATAGACCTGAAAATGGCGGCAGGCCCGCAACAGTTAAAATCAAAATAAATGCGATTGCTGACAGCAAAGGCGAAGCTTGATAAATCCCTCCCGCCTCACTTAAATTCGGTGTGCCCATGCGTCGGTGCATCAGGCCTGCCAGCAGATAAATCGCCGTCATCGCCAACATTGAGTGCATGGCGTAAAAGATAGTCGCTGCCAGCCCGAGCGCTTGGCCAAGTGCGAAGCCCATCAACATTACGCCGATGCCTGAAATAATTAAAAACGCCATCATCTTGCGGATGTCATTTTGTGCCAGCGCGCCAAGGGCGCCCAGTAACATTGTCAGCGCAGCAACAACGGCAAACATGCCGCTGAAATGTTGAAGCTCGTAGGGAAACAGCGTGAAACCCGTCCGCAGCAAAGCATAGATCCCAACCTTTGTAAGAAGCCCCGCAAACAGCGCGGACACCACCGCGCGCGGCGTATGATAAGACGCAGGCAGCCAAAAGTTCAGCGGAAACGCCGCCGCTTTCATAGCAAAGGCAAAAAAGTATAGAACTGCCAATGTCATCACTGGCCCGGTGTCGCGCAAACCTTCGGCTTTGCGCGCAATATCAGCCATATTGAGCGTACCGAACACGCCGTAAAGATAACCCGTTGTCACCAGAAATACTGTTGTGGCGATAAGATTCAAAAACGCATAGCGCAGCGCGCCATCCAATTGTTCATGCCGTGATCCGAGCACGATCAAGCCGAACGATGAAATCAGTAAAACCTCAAACCAGACGTATAGGTTAAATATATCGCCAGTGAGAAACGCGCCGGAAACACCGGCCATCATCATCATCAAAAACGGATAAAACCCGTAACGCCGCTCGGTGTAGTCAATATCCATCCGCGCGAAAAGAGCACCAAAAAACGCAACAATCGCAGCTGTCAGCGCAAACAATACACCCACAATATCGGCTGCAAACGTGATGCCAAATGGAGGCAACCAGCGCCCCATGGTCATCACAACCGGGCCGGTTTCCAGAACCCTGAGCAGCAGAAAAACATCAGCCACAATCACCAAACCAAGCGAAACCAATGCTATCGGCGGGTGCTGGCGAATGCTTTTGCGCAGCATCATCAACAAGCCGCCTGCAACAAGACAAATTACCACCGGCGCAATCACAAGCCAATCGGCAAGCGGCGTTGACGTCATTACAAACGCATCTGCAAGATTAACCGCGATTTCGCCCTTCCCCGCCATTCCTCAATAGCCCTTTGGCGGGCTTGAGATTTCAGGCTCGGCAAGCTTCATATGGTCGCTATCGTCCGTGCCCAGGTCTTGGTAGGCTCGGTAAGTCAGCACCAGCAAAAACGCGAAAAACGAAAACCCGATCACGATGGCCGTCAAAATCAACGCCTGCGGCAATGAGTTGGCAATCACGCCCTCAGGCACACTTGCGCCAAACGGCACAAAAGCGGGCACTTCCGGGGTGAGCCGCCCCGCTGCAAAAATTAGCAAATTAACGCCGTTAGAGAGCAGAGCAACACCCAAAATCAACCGGATAATGTGCTTTGACAGCATTAAATACACCGCTGCGGCCATGTATAAGCCGACCAAAAATGCCAGCAGCGTTTCCATCAATCGCCATCCTCTTCCAGCGCAAGCGCAATCGAAGTGATGGAACCGACCACTACAAAATAAACACCAATATCAAAAAACATCGGCGTTGAAAGTGCGATAGTGGCGCCGAAAATCTCTGGATATATCCACTGCCCGGTGAAAAACGGCTGATCTAAAAACAACGATACCAGCCCTGTCAATGCGCCGAAAAACAGCCCGAAACCGGCAACCGCCATCGGGTGCACAATGATTGATTTGCGCACCGCGCTTACACCAAATGCAATGCCATAGACCGCAAAGGCCGAAGCTGCGATCAGCCCGCCAATGAAGCCGCCGCCCGGTTCATTATGGCCGCGCAGGCACACAAAGATCGAAAATAAAATCATTAGCGCACAAAGGTAAGGCGCAATCGTGCGGAAGATCAGAGTCTGCATTAAACGCCACCCCGCTCGCTAATAACGGTTTCATCCCTCTTGGCGCGAATGCGGATCAGCGCTAAAATCGCAAGGCCCGCTATCATAACCACGCCAATTTCGCCGAGTGTATCAACCCCCCGGAAATCAACTAAAATAACATTCACGATATTCCGACCGTGCGCGATAGCGTGTGAAAACTCTGCAAAATAATCCGGCAAGCTGAAGTCGAGTTGCCCCTCAAGAACCTTAAGCAGCAGCAGCGTAAATCCAATGCCTACGGTTGCAGCAATTGTAATGTCCAAGTATCTGGAGGCTGGTTTCCGGTGATCCTCTGCTGTCAAATTCAGCTTCGTCATTACCAATGCCAAAATCACAACTGACAAGGTTTCCACCATAAACTGGGTGAATGATAGATCTGGTGCGCCGTAGAGCATATAAATAACCGCCACGGCAAACCCTTGAATGCCGAGCGACACAATGGCCGTCAGCCGGTCCTTGGCAAACACAACCGCGAAAATGCCAGCTCCCGCAATCAGCACCATGGCCCAGTCGGTCAACCGCGCAACCGGAAAGGCCGGCCGGCCGGGTAATTCACCCGCCAAAATCATCGGGAAAAACAACGCGCATGCAAGTGTGATAAACGTGATGGTCATATACCGCTCAAACTTACCTCTTTGCGTGGCCTTGGTGATGCCCACCGAAAACGACACAACACCCGAAACAAACTGGTCAAAGCCGCGATCCGGCCCCCACCCAATCACTGTTAAAAGCCGCTCCATTGCCGAGCGAAGCGCGTCCAACTTCCAATACGCCAATACGCCCAAAGCCACCGTCACGATGGAAAGCAATAACGCCGCGTTGAGCTTCGGAACAACTCCCGTGGTTATTTCGATTGCATTGCCCGCTATCGCGCTTGCAGTCGGGCCTGCCAAATAGAAATGCGGTAAGCCCCAGAAAACGCCCGCAGCAAGGCCCGCCAAAGCTAAACCCATCGGCCCAAGCAAAAGCCCAAAGGGACCGTCATGGGCTGATTTGGGCGTCTTTATCGCAGAGCCAATAAAAGGTTTTAGTCCAACGCCAAATGCTACAGCAAACATCAGTGCATTCGCAAGAATCGCGGCGAACAAAACCCAGCCATACGTCGGCCACAGCTCTGCAAGCGCATAGTAAATCTCTTCTTTGGCAATGAAACCATAGAGCGGAATGATACCCCCCATCGACAGAGCCGCAATCAAACCTGCGGCAAATGTCAACGGCATCGCTTTGCGCAACCCGCCAAGTTTGGTGATGTCACGCGTGCCTGTCTCGTGGTCGATTGCGCCCGCCACCATAAATAGCGCGCCTTTAAACAATGAATGCGAAATCAGATACAGGCCCGCCGCTGCAATCGCGCGTTCGGTGCCAATACCAACCAGCAAAACCAACAGCCCGAGCGAAGCAATGGTTGTATATGCCAACATCAGTTTGAGATCGGTCTGGCGCACAGCAAGCAACGCTCCAACCGCAAAAGTCACTGTGCCAAATAAAGGCAGAATTGTTTCCCACAGCACAGTGTCGCCCATTACCGGGTTCAGCCGCATCAGCAGATAAACGCCGGCCTTCACCATGGTGGCCGAATGTAAATAGGCTGAAACCGGCGTTGGCGCTTCCATTGCGTTCGGCAACCAAAAATGTAGCGGAAACTGGGCTGACTTTGTAAAAGCACCGCCAAGCACCAGAATAAGCGCCAGCAGATAAAACGGGCTGTTTCGCAATGTTTCACCGGTTGCCAATAGAAGGCTTAGCTCGCGTACGCCGGTAATATTCCAAATCACAATCATGCCAGCGAGCAACGACAACCCGCCTAGGCCAGTTACCAGTAGAGCCTGTAAAGCGGCACGCCGTGCCGCTTCACGTTTATGGTCAAACCCGATCAACAAAAATGAAGTTATTGATGTCAATTCCCAAAACACAAACAGCATCAGAAACGAGTCTGAAAGCACCAGCCCTTGCATCGCGCCCATGAACAAAAACATGAACGCAACGAAACGCCCTTGTTGCGCATGGCCTTTCAAATAAGCCCCGGCATAAACGATTATCAGTGCGCCAATCCCGGTTATCAAAAGCACAAATGTCAGCGAAAGCCCGTCGATCAACCACGAGAAATTGACTCCCAA